>CALFUU010000057.1 GCA_937929835.1 uncultured Saprospiraceae bacterium
GGCGACATCATATCTCCAAAACCATCTCCGTCCTGATCTAAAAAGAAAACAGTCATCGTCAATCCCTCATCAATCTGACCATCACAATTGTTATCTAACTCATCACAGATTTCTGGAGCATCAGGGAAGACCTCACTCCTACTGTCGTCACAATCGGTATCATTGGATACATAACCATCAAGACTTGAAAAGCAAGACACCTGAGGGAACAACGCATCCCCAAATCCATCTCCATCATTATCTAAATAGAAAACAGTAGTTGATAATCCTTCATCTATCTGGCCATCACAATTATTATCAACGTTATCACAATTTTCTGGGGCGCCAGGAAAGACATCACCTCTTGTATCATCACAATCATCACTATTAAGCACCACACTAGGTGGAGGAACACTTGTCGTAAACACTATAGGGTTATTAATATCCCCAAAGCCATCTGCATCATTGTCTCTATAACCAGTTGTGCCTCCATTGATTACGGTAACTGTTATAGGTACTCTCGCTGATCTACAAAGCTCTCCAGTGCTCAAAGTCAACACCGTCTGGGCAAAATAGACGGCATCCTCTATAATATCGTCTAAAAACAAAGCACCCCGACCTAAGAACATGCCCCCAACCTCTGCTGTCCACCAGACGATCTCACCTTGTGGGATATCTAATTCTAAGGCAGTACTACTTCCCGAGGTTACAAAAATGGTTTCTTCCGAAGGCGCTTGAGGATCAAACTCAAATAGTGTTATAGGCTCAGATGTAATAAAATCTCCACACGCATTTAATATATCAGCTGTGTACTCTCCGGGGATGGATACCCATATCGTTTTTGTTGTTTCTCCTGTAGACCAAATCAATTCATTATCAGAATCTACAGTCAACCGCACAGGCGTACCCGCACAAAACTCGACACCATCCGGTGTATCAATAACGATCGGGTCGTTCTGCGCAACTACATCTACAACAGCAGTAAATTGGTCGCAACCATTCGCATAAAAAAGCCTGGCATTATAGGCTCCCGTTGTATTAATGGTAATCTGCTGGGTGATCTCTCCATTACTCCACAAGTAACTATCTGCGGGAGGTGCAATAAGTGTGATGGTCTCACCTGCACAGAGAGAGGGATTGCCGATTTGCTCAGCTTGTAGAAAGCCTGTCGGACAATCTAGTTCATCAACAATTAGCGATTGATCTACAGCCGGATTATTGATCAGTGTTCTTGTCCCTGACGGCCACTCGATGACCAGACTATCTATGGAGGTATGCTGTCCTATCCCAAAATGCATAGAGAGCGTGCTCATAGGCGTCCAACTTGCGGAAGAGCGCAGTTCTTTGACTTGTATCCCCCAGTCACCATATAAAAACATTTTGCAGCCAATAGCATTTCGGTTGCTTAGCCTACCTACAGGATTTATTTTAATCCAATGGTTATTATTCGCTTGGTTCATATAGATCTTGTCGATAGAAACGACATCTATAAATCCATCATCATTCATATCACCTAGTGCCCCTATCCGTACATTGGTCGGTACGGTAACAAAGGTCATATCTCCATTGTTATAATAGATGACTTGTGGGAAACCAGAAATTATATCCATATCCCCATCATTATCGAGATCTGCAGATAAGGTTTCTACTGCATCCGTAAAAGGGATAGCATTGAGGCCTGTATTTTGAATTACTTCTGTAAACGTGCCGTCACCATTATTTCTTTTCATTCGATTGGTCTCGGTATGGTTGATCGTATAAGCATCGAAGTCACCATCTAAATCAAAGTCCTCAAAAAGTGTTACCCATGATTGTGCATCATCATCCATCCCAGCAGCAGCGCCCACCTCGGTAAAGTTTCCGTTGCCATCATTGTTATACAATAGATTAAGTCTCGCCTCTACATTGGTGACGTCTACAAAACACTTGGTGAGATACACATCTAAGTCTCCATCATTATCGTAATCCGTCCAAGTAGAAATATAGTTGCCCGGTACACCAGCTGGTGAAGGAACCATATCCTCGTCAAAAGTTAGATTTCCATTACCATCATTTCTATAAGGTTGATTCTCGCCGACATCGTTACACACAAAAGCATCCAGATGCCCATCTACATCAATATCCACAAAGGTCGTCCTCTGACAAAATATTTCTTCTGTACCTAAGACTTCATTATAATCGGAACCATTGGCGTCGGCATAAAGAAAAGAGACTCTGTCGCCATCTCCGAGCATCAAATCGTTATACCCATTGGCGTCTATATCGCCTGCGCAGATGCTCCACAAAGGCAATTTCTGAAGTTGTTTGGATATAGATCTAAATTCAAACCCATCTTCGGTCTGGTAGGCGATATCAATTCCGTTTTCTGTAATACCAATGATGTCATCTTTGAAGTCTCCATTCAGATCGACTACACAATCTCTTATGGTCCCAAAAAGTCCTTCTTGATAAGATTCTGATACAAAATCAACTTGGCTTATGCCCTGTACAGTCAAGAACAAACAAGCCCATAATGTTAATGTAAAAAACTTCATAGTATCTGATTAAGGTTGATGGGAGGCCTTCCAATGTCGCACTAATCTCTCAAACTTCCCATAGGGATAACGAAAAATCCCCTTGTGACGCGGTCACAAGGGGACATATAATATGATTCTTTAAGTCGTTATTAACGCTTATCTCGGAAAGACAAATTCTGTGCTCACATTAGAGACAAACTCTCTGAGGGAAGCATCGTCAAACTTTTCTAAGTTGACAAATTTCCATGTCACACCTTCGTCTGTAGAAGAAGCAAAAAGATTGGACCAAGCTTCTACGTCTTTGCCGCCATAGCTGAGATAATACTTAATGGGAACAACCGTCTGCAACTCTTCATTAGAATTCAAGAACTCTGGGTGTGATCCGACTTCTGTGGTCACATACTTGAAGCCTTGTCCAGACATCTGATCACCTTCTGCTTTTAAATCAGAAATTATAAAATCCTTACCGCCACCCATCTTTATGACATCGTTATGCGTTAGATCCGCTACTTTGGCATAGTCTTGAGCGGCTACTGCTTTAGCGTAGGCATCTGCGTGCTTCATTAATGAAACAGACTCTGGCACCTCCGCTAGTGGTATAAGATCACCGACCTCATTCTGAGCAAAAGCACTCGTTACCATCAAGAAAGAAAAAATAGCAAGTTGTAGTATTCTCATAATTAATTTTGAATGTGATAAATCCCGAAAGACATTATAGCCCCAGCTTAGCTCTCACTAGAGGGCCACAATCCGCAGCAGTATCCGCATATAATACAAAACCTGTAGACGAATCAAAGATATAAGCATACCCTTGTTCTGAAGCTACCTCAGTGATTGCTGCCTGAATCTGATCCGTAAGTGGCTGCAGTAGTTTTTGACTTTTAGCAATAATTTTTTCTTGGCTCTCTTGATCAAACTTCATGAGTTCTGCCTCTTCTTGCTTTAGCTTAGCAACTTCTGCTTCTAACTCCACACGGGATATTTCGCCGCGACCTTGCTTTGTTTCTAAGTCTCCATATTTTGCTTGTAGTGCCTTGAGCTTCTCTTGTCCCTTTTTCTGTAATTGGGTACGGTACGTTTCTATATTGGCATTGGCCTCTTTGACCTGGGGCATAGATTGTACAATTTCAGCTGTATCGACGAAGCCAAATTTTTGAGCATTCATACTTGATGTCATTCCTAAGGCAAGGAATAGTAGCGTTATGACTGAATGTTTCATTTTCTAATTCTAAGTTATTGGAATAGGTTATATAATTATCGGATACCAAGCTCACGCTTGATCTCTTTTGTTTTATCAAATTCATCATTGGCATAGATGAGTCCAGCGGAACCCGCCTTATCAAAGATGATATCATAGCCTTTGATCTTAGCATATTCTTCTATAGCTGTATAGACTTTGTCTTGGATGGGACTGACGAGCTCTTGACGTCTTCGGAATAAGTCACCTTCGGGGCCAAATCTTCTTTTCTGTAGACTTCTGACTTCTGATTCTTTGGCCACTATCTCTTCCTCCCTCTCCAGCTTAACTTCTGCACTTAACAAGACCTGCTCAGCTTGAAACTTGTTGTACATACTTTTGATCTTATCGTATTCCTGAGCTATTTCTTGTCTCCATTTAGCAGAGACTTCATCAATTTGATTTTGGGCCTTTTGGTAGTCCTCAAGATTCTCTAGAATGTTATTAATGTCTACAAGTGCCACACGTTGAGCCTGAGTACTTAGAAGCGTAGCTAGTGAAAAAACTACAGCGAGGACTAATTTGTTAAGCATTGAAAATTGTTTAAGGTTACAAAGTATAATATAAAAATGCGTTCACACTCAAAAGGTATCAGGGGGGTTCTGATTTAACTATTGTTTAACCACAATATTGTGCACATTGGGCAAAGGCTCAAAAATAGGGGCAATCCCCAAAAATCTAGCATTTATAGGGGTAAATGTACCTTTCGAGAAGCTAATTAACTCACCTGAGGCGTGTATTGCCCTTCGCTACCTTAATAAGGTAAGAGAACCAGACTGAAAGGTCTCAGTCTCTCCTGGATACTGTACCGCCAACTTATACATATAAACGCCTTGCTCTAGGAGCTGGCCACCCTGAGTACCATCCCAGCAGGACTCAGCGACAGATACATCGTGGACTGAAAACACCACGGAACCCCATCTATCATATACCTCCATACTGATAAGCGCCTGTGATTGGCCATTATCAAATACACAAAAAGTGGATTCATCAGCACTATTAGGCTGGAATGCTGTCGGAATATAGAGCGCCTTGGCTGGTGCAATCTTATCCGTAATGACTATATCTACCGCCCTGACTACCACACAGCCATAGATATCCTGTACAGAGACCGTATAAGTAGCATCCTCTGTAACAGAAGCTATAGGTGTACTACAGTCATAGCAATCTAGTCCTACGGGCCCTTCCCAGAGGATACTGACGATATCGTCTTCCTCAAGGTTGGTCACGACCTCTAGCACTACACTACTGCCTTCACTGAGGTCCACAGAGTTGCCATTGAGTATAGTAATCTGCAGATCATCAGGATTATCAGTGACCATCACTTGTCTTGTTGTCTGACAACCTGTGTCATTATCTGTGACACTTAGCGTATAGGCTCCAGCATTGTCTATAGTTATATTGTCACCTTGCCCTATGCTGGCTCCTGTGGCATCTGCCCAGTCATAACGATAGTCCGCACTTGTAACCATCGACACGGCTACGAGATCGACTTCTTGATTACAGTACTTGATAACTTCTTCTGTGGTCTCGACTTGTGGCACTGCACCGAGAGATACCTCAAAGGTACCGTTCCACTCAGCAGCACAACCATTGCCATCTGTTGCCGATTCTATAGTGAGGACAAAGTCATCTACAGGTGTATAGGTTTCTGTGTAGGTCGGCTCATCTATAATCAGGGTATACAACTCTCCTGCATCATCGCGGAGCTCTACTGTCCAAGGCGCAATACCTGTCAGACTCATCTGCAGAAAAGCACGCTCGCCTTCACAAATGGAAGAGCTGCCTTCCATCCATATTTCTGATGGTACTGAGGTACCAACTTCTATAATCAAAGGATCAGAATTGCATCCATTAGCTGCATAAATTTTATAAATCTGTGTACCCGTATCTGGTGCTGTAATATCCAATTCTCGAGAAGCAGGATCAAGTAGATTGATACCTCCTAGTTCGTCTATCCAAAACAGTCTTGCTGACGTATCATCTACATCCAGACTCAAGGTCATCGTCTGTTGAGGACATAAGCTAATTTGTGTTTGGGCCGCTGATATACTTGGTGCTGTACAACAAGCTACAGAAGCATTAAAATAGGTTACACGATCTTTAGAACAATCATTGCTCCTAAATGCGCCAAGCTCTCCATCCGCAAAAGATTTAAATCCGACCATACAATCGGTGGCCACACTGCAATCAGAAGGTGTAGCTGTCGTCAATTTCATACAAACAGTCCACTCATGATCTAGGCCACTGCCACAGATAGGATAATTGTCATCCCCAAAACTTTGATTGGGGTCTGCGGTAGGATTGACACAACAAGCATCATCAAACTCAAAACAAGTCGGATCGAAACTATTGAGAAAAACCCAACCAGCATCGATATCATCACCGAATCGATAAGCCATAGGATTTGCACTATTTAGATTATAACTTAAGTCACCCGGTACATACCAATTCCAAGTGCCCGCTGGATCACCTTCGCAAACTGGATTGGAGGTGGTGAATGAGGTGTGGCCTTGTGTCTGCAGAGGTACAGTTAGATTCTTAGGAGAGCCGTCTGGATTGAAAGAATCTGGGCTCCACCCTTCTCCAAATATTGGTACAATCCCTTGTAGGTAATTACACCCGTTGTTTTCAAATCCTGAAATGGTGTAGCAGATTTCCACCTCCTCGTTGGGCTTAAATGGTCCACTAAATGGAGAGCCTAGAGAGGTGGAGAGTATGGCTATAGAGGGTTGTTTGTTGCATTGGTTTTCATCCGGTCCATAACTGTAGCATAGGTCAAAAGAGCCTTCGGCGCCATCAAGAGAGGATACGGCTATATAGTAAGTTGCTCCTGCTTCTAGGAGTACATTTCTGAGATTGACAGAACGCGATTTTCCCGTATTACAATCTAGGGCGGCAAATGCAGAACAATCCCCTTGATAAAGGGTGACCACGATGTGACTAAGTTCAATAGAATTTAATTCTAGGTCGAATACTCTGTCCACCGTACCCGGCGAAATGCGATACCAACTGGTTGCAAAAGGTGATCCACTACAAGCTGCGTTTTCGTCAAATCTACCCTGCGCATTGCCATCAGCACATCCCAGGAGACACTCCGAACTACCTGTGAGATCTAGTTCAAGTAGGTCGATAGCTTCGTCGCAAGTAGGGTTGGTACTGTCGCAAGCAGATAAATCTGAAAATCCAAACATCACAAGGACCACAAAAAAGGAAAATAAGGTCGCCATATTGGTGGATAGAAATCGCATCGGTATGAGTTGAAAATGAAAAAAGGTATACTCTCTGAGAGCATACCTTCAGGTTTTGGGATGACCTCTTAGGTCACTTAAATACACTTCCTGGGAGGGAAGTGCTTTTATCTTGTATGCTTTCGGATGAGTACTGAGTTAGAATGGTTATACAAACATATTATAAATAATTATAATATGTAAACAACTGACTGTTATTATTTAATAAAAAAAGAGGCCCCAAAGTTAATTTGGGACCTCCCTTAGTATTTAGTGCTAACGAAAACTCTATTTTAATTCCTGTAGTATCGTCACAGGTAACGCCTCGGCACGATGGCCTTGGTCACATCTACTAGTCGACAAGAATCATTTTGTATTCTGCAACGCCTTGGTCTGTTGTCAACTTGGCATAGATTACTCCAGTACCATCGATCTGGTTTCTAGACAGACGCATCGTGTGATAGCCTGTCGCATACTGGTCAGTTGCCCTATGCAGCATTCGGCCATTGACATCATAGAATTCCCAGATACCCTTTCCTTGCTGGGCAATGTAGAAGTTCACTTCTGTCATTGTAATCCATGGGTTAGGTGTAACAGAAATTATCTGAGATTCCTCACTGACTCTTGTATCTAATCTAAGTTCAACCTTATCGCTGTATCCTCTGTATGCTTCTGCTGTTGTTACAGAAGAACTCAAGATAAAGGCTGTCGAAAGATCGACATCTTCTTTAGCTTTAAATCTCAACTCGAAGATGACTTCGTCAGAGGATTTGTCTTCGGCGCTCGTGCCAGCTTGTGACATAGTCAGGATTCCTTTATCGCCATTACCTAAGTTGTAGCTAACAGGATTAGATGGTGTCTTATCTATGAGATCCATCACTTCTAGGAGGTCTTTATCCCACTCCATCGTTGTCTGCCATCCACTGACTTGCTCGTAATTTCTAAAGTAGAATGGTACTATAACTTCTTCTCCCTTAGATACTCTAACAGCATCGTACTCCATTACAAGAGGTGCACCTTGACTTCTTGTATCGACAGCTTGGTCTTGTGCATTGAAAGCAATGTCTCCATTGACATCTCCGACTTTGACACCGACGAAGTCAATATCCATATCTGAACTCAAGCCTACAATATCATAGGTCTCTGCAATCTGCGTCAACCAAGGATTATGAGCATCAGCAAATTGATACTCTGCATCTACAAATCTCCAACTCGTATTGTCAGGGAATTCTGTGTAGATACCCAAGATTAATTTTCTCAATTCTACAAGATCTATACCGTTGACTCCTTCGCTAGAATTAACATCAGCAGCCAATAACTGGTATGGACTATCAAGAGTTTCTATCCCTAAGATGTGTCTCTGTATGATTATCAAATCTAGTGTACTCACACCATTCATATGATCATCATTCTTGACAGGAGCTACATTATAGTCTCCGCCGATAGGCATATCAGCAAAGGCATAATTACCATTACCATCTGTCATATCAAAAGTGGTTGATGTCAACTCTACTTTTACCTCTTCTATGCTCTGCTGCGTTTCAGTCTTGATATCTCCAGACAACGTGACTTTTTGTGATGTGCTACAAGCACCCGTAGGATCTTGAACCTCCACTGTACCGACACAGAAATCGCCTAAGCCTGTCTGGTTATCGATTACATAAAGGCTTACAGGCATCACTACTGGATACGTCTCATTAGGATCACAACTCAACAGCATATTGGATTGTGTACCTGCAGCATTAAAGCTTAACGTGATACCCAATTGTGGCCCACAAGGATGGTAACTACCTCCATCTATATCAGATGCCCATAACTCCACCTCTCCGTGCGAATCGAGACTTACTGCTATTCCGTTACGACAAATAGGTATCGGTAATTTCGTATTCAAGATTGTCAAGTTCTGCATATCTGTCGTCGTGTTGCCACATCCATCAGATACTGACCAGACAATACTATAAGTTCCTGCCGCCAAGGTTGCTGTTATGCTGCTTGACCTTAGATCTATTGGGTTACCATCGACGTCGTTGAAGATAGAAGTGCCTGTCGCATCCATCAGCTGATTATTCCAATTCAATGAACTGAATGGTGTACAATCAGGACCTACTGTTCTGCTTAAAGACAATTCTACACTTGTACAACTTGCGTTGCTACTCATTATCGTTGTATCCGATACTGCATCCAATACTGGTGCAATATTATCCTCGATCTTAATCGTCTGCGTAAACTGGAAAGTTGCAAAAGTTCCATTACGCTGCGTACACCAATCAATGGCTGTCCAGATTCTGTTAATGACTCCACACTCCTGCGAAATAGGATCACTAGCAAAGAACTCATCTTCGAAATCATATCCTAAGAGGCTACAATTGTCAGAATTAGAGAATGAAGGCCTTGCAAAATTCTCGCCTAGATCAGGATTAAGAGCAATCGCTTCTGGTGTCAGTGTAGACGCCGTTCCACAAGCCGCATCAAAATCTAGTGGCCATACTATATCATTAACTGTAAACGGTGCTTCATTGATGATCGTAATTTCTTGCTTACAACTCATCACCACTAGTCCAAAGGATGATATGCTAAACTCTCTCGTAATAGATCCTTGACCACACTGATTTAAGTTTGGTGTAATCAACGTATCCACTTGCTGAGTATCTCCACAATTATCATCAATAGTATAGTTTCCAAACTGGAATCCTAAGAAATTTAAGTCAAATGGTACTCTACAGTCAATCGTCACATCATCTGGACAAGTTAAGTTAGGAATACTCTTATCCTGTACTTCAACATTGACCATACAATCACTAGTGTTACCACCGCCATCGATTGCTCTGAATACGACCATCTGATCTACACCGACATTGGTACAACAGAATCTGACGTATGGTACGCATAGATCTGCTTCGCTTAAGTATTCAATTCCGTCTAGCTCAATACCTGCAACATACTGTTGTAAGCAACCATTGTCTACTCTAGATTTCAATACGTAATCAGTTCCATTTAAAGTAGTATCAACAGATAGACTTCTGAATAGAACTAGGTCCTCCATCTTGGTTGCACAAGTTGTCACTGGTCCACACTCATCCCAAGATCCATCATCAAACACGTCTGAGCTTACAATAGTATTACCATCTTGGCTGATACTCACTACTGTTGTCTGCTCACATATGGCGATAGGTTGTGTATTGTCTCTTACTGTCACAAATGCAATACACTCTGTATTGATGTTGTAACAATCATCAGAAACCGTATACTCTAACCTATGTTTACCTGTCTCTAAGGTCGCAGTTGGTGTCACACCATCTTGCACCTCTACTAGACCAAATGGATGCTGGATCGTTACATTGATACCATTGTCACAAGCATCAGTAGCTTGCGGTAATGGTAATTCAATATCACCTGCACAGTTATCATTAGTTGTCACCTCAAAGTCAGGTGGACAAACGTCTATAACTGGTGCTTGATCGTCTATTACTTCTATCACTTGTGGGACACCACTCATCAATTCTTCTACTCCACAATTCCACTCGAATATTTCCCAAGTTCTGATAAACTTCTTGCTACAGCCTACATCTGGTAGAAGTACATCTGTAAAGGTTACAAAACCATTACAAGTAGAACCAGTCCCAGGGAACAACGGTACTATCTGATTGTCTGGATCTTGATCCATTCCTGTTACACAAATATTAGGCGCTATCGTACCAGAGCCTGTTCCTGATCCAGTGGTTCCCATTCCAGTGAATGGCAAACCAATCTCTAAATCTAATTCTGGCATTGCCAACCACGGTGCTGGACAGCCATCTGCTGTAAGCTCAAAGTTGCCCAAGTCACTACAATTAATCGTAGCCCAAGATGGATAAGTAATATCTGCGGACTCTACTCTCTCTAAGAATATCATCTGCTCACAGAAACCAGCTAGGTTGCCATTGTTATCTCTACTTCTGTAAGTCCTTGTAATGATATGCGTGTAATCATCTGCTCTCGGATCTCCACACTCTATTGTCTCTCTCTGCTCGTCTGCCAAGAACACTTCAAATGAATTACCTGCACAATTGTCTTCTACATTCAATAAGTCTGGAAGACACATCACTTCTAGAACCGCACAAGTTGTGATCATTGTATCTGGACATACGATCTGAGGTACCAATTTGTATTCGACATTGATATTACCCCAACAACTGTTTTGGTTATCACACATAGGATCGTTATTAGAGATACGATATGATAAAGATCGACCTATATGATCTGCATTCAAGACAGTCAATGGCGTACCATCTGCATTACGTATTATATTCCCATTTTCATCTAAAATTTCTACATCATAAAAACTGGAAACACACATCAATCCAACACCACCCATTTCTGGTCTAAATTCTGCTTCACAATTTTGACCTAACGAAACATTTAGTTCAGAAATACATATAAACTCGTCATCACAGCAAGAAGCTGGGATAAAGTTATCTGTAATACATACTTCAAAATCTCCACAAGTCGTCTTATTACCTCCACAGTCAGTAAGAGTGTAGTTCACTTGAGTACAACCAACTAAGAAATAATTTGTCATTGTAGATCCGCCAACTACTTGCTGGCTAGTACCTGTCCCATCGGGGTTTATCATATTCAGCGTAACACTTCCCGTACAACAATTATCATCTATTAATGGATGCGTCCATGTATGTTCTGTACCAGCTTGTTGAGTGACTTCCATCTGTTGATTGATCCCAGAATATGGACCAAACTCAAACAATTGTAATTCCCAATTATTAAGAGCTCCAGTTTCAACTCCTGCGCCCATAACGTTTAATGTCCACGTACCGGCTGAGTTCATACCTGAGAATCTATTAAAGGATTCTACCGGTGCAAACCATAAACTAGAATTAAAATCATTACAATCAGCTGATACTAGATCAACCTGACTTGTATCACTGATACTTGATAAGAAGTTGGCAGTACCATTGCATTGTCCATCTAATACTTTTGTTTGAGTACCATCTGGTGCAATCAAGTAAATAGAAACTTGACTCATATCAGGATGTGTAATAGAAAGTCCATTGATCTGTACATAATCTACAGTGAATAATTCTGAGATAATAACAGTGCTTTCATTACACGTACCTGGATCTATCGTCAAATTTTCACCTTTTTCAGATGCTTCTTGTACGATTGCTGCACAAGTAGGTGCCTGATCATCTTCTACGCTAAGCACGAATGAACACTCGCTAACACTAGCTACTTCAGATTGCAATGATGTGCTTGTGCTATTATTAGCCATGAAATCCAATGTATTATTAAGCACACCGATATTCTGAGTACAATTTAATGTTACTTTCCAGTCATTACTTGAATTGTGATCCCAGTTCCAAACCCTACAGACATCTCCTCCATTCAAGTTACCTGTCCAATCAGATATACTATATCCATTGACTGCGAGCTGATCAAATGTCGCATTCATATACTCAAGAGTATATGCTGCGGCTTCTAAGTAACCTATATCTGATGCAAAAGTGTAAACCATAACAGCACCTGGCTCTAGTGTTGTCCCTGCTGGCAATGTATCAGACTCTACACCATTTCCATATCTATTTATTGTTAAGCAGTTAAGATCTAGAGTTGCAGGTCCTAAGTTTGATATTTCTATCATATCTGTGCCAGCCTGCACAACTTCAGTAATCAATAATAAAGGCTGATCTTGAACTCTAAAGCTTACATTGTGATCACCAACTGTAAATTGTGTTGTGCTTTCTAAGACATCCATTCCAGAAGCCACTACAGATCCAGATGGGTCTTCTGCTTTCCATATTACTGCACTGTTATCAGGGCAGTTGTCTTCAAATTCTATTGCTAAGTCACTAGGTAGATCTTCACCACAAAGAGCAGACTGATCTTCTGGACAAGAAGTAAATTCAGGAGCTGTATGAAAATCGTTGACAATCACTTTGAATGAACATTCTGTTGAATTACCACAAGCATCTACAGCTAAGAAAGTTAACTCCGTTGTCCCTACAGGAAATAGTCCTCCAGAGTTTAGTCCTGAATTATCTATCTGAGACACTATTACATCACTAGTACAGTTATCTGATGCAGCCAGAGGTGAGAAATTTACAAAAGCTTCGCACCAAGTCTCTGGTGCCCCAATAACAATTGGTAACCTTTCGCAATTTGTGAATTCTGGCGGTGTATTATCACCGACCGCCCATGTATGTGTGACACTTGATGTATTACCACAATCATCAGTCGCTGTAAATACTACATCTACACTTCTAGTACCTGGACAAGTCTCAACAAAATTAGTTGGGCTATAATCATTTGTCCACGTGACACTTCCACAAACATCACTTGCCGTTGCGCCCGCATTGGATTCTAACCACGCATCGAACTCAGGAAAGTTTCCTCCTGGATCATTATCACATTCGTTCATAGCCATATCAGAACCCTGTACTATTACCGGATCTGTTGTATCCTCGATAATGAAGTTTGCTTGTGTAGTTGACACATTACCACATTCGTCAGTTGCTGTAAATCTATAAACCGTCGTCTGAGTACTTCCACAACCAGAAATCACATTAAGTAAATCCCAAGACCAAGAGAAAGTACAATTATCTTCTGCAACTGCATTTCCATTGGCACTCAACCAGGCATTGAGTTGGTTAATGTTTCCGTTCCCGTCACATTCTACTATCTCATCTGATGCAGCAACACTAATTATTGGAGCAGTTAAATCTGTTTGTTGTAAATAAGTACTTTGTGAGGTACAACCATTGGTAGTATTTAAAGTATAATTTATCAAAAACTCGCCACACTCTGTAACTACAAGTGATCCTGTAAGTCCGTTACCATGATCAACAACTCCTGGGCCAGAAAATTGGCCACCAGGTAAGTTTGCTGTGTAGGTAACTGTCTGTCCAATACACGGCTCTTCATTATCAACTGTAAAACTGGCGTCTTGTGCAGTTCCGTCTTGTACTTCTATATCTACACAGAATTGCTCAGTACAAGTCCCTGCAGGAAGACTACCACAAGCTTCGTATGCAATCGTTTCTGTGAGACAAAGCACAACTGTCCCTGTACCAGTTACCGATATTTCTCCATTTACCTCATCATTGAGAGTAGCAGGACCTGTCACCGAGTAGGCCGTCGTGACAGCACCTTTATAGCTCGGAGAATTAGTTAAGGCTACATAAATATGATTAGATAGAGGATCGCCATCACTCCAACATACCTGATCTTGAATCTGAAAGCTAGGTTGTGGTTGTTCAGATACAACGGCATAGCTCGTCACCTCTGATGGCGTTACAACACAAGGTCCAACATAGGTCAGAGTCAAGTCATAGCACCCTGGCTCATCATAAACTACAGCACCCCCTACTACATTGGCTAATCCGCCTCCAGAAAGTGCCCATTCTTCTGTATTACTCACGTCTATTCCTGGAAAATATTGCGACAATGAAATGGAACCCACAGCATCAAACTGACAGGTAAAATCTAAAGTCACAGAAGGAGGTAACGTTGGTGCAACTATTACTTCGATTGTGTGACACTTCGTGTCTTGGCACAAATCATTATAATAAACAGTTGCACATAGTTCTATATTTCCAGCTAGATCAGACCCGTCAAAACTTGCTGTTCCATCATTATTATCAGTGATGCCCAGCCCAGTCCAACTAACTACAGCAGGAGGTATAGGCAAATTTAGATTATCCAGAACTAGAGTACGAGGATCATCATTATCACATATAGGTGCTTCTGGTGCCGTCCAAGTTGCATCTGCTTCACAAGGAAATTGTATCACCTCTGTATCTTCTGGAGACTCTACTGTATTACCTTGTGGATCTGTTCCTTCTGCATTGGCTGTATTTGAAACTCCACCTGGAATTCCTGCACCATTAGCAACATCCACGTCACTTAAAGTATAAGTCGCTGTACATGTCACAGTCTCTCCAGGAGCTAAAGTTGTCGGCAGACAAACTATTGGGCTCATTGTTCCTGTTCCTGCTATTCCATTGAATGAAGGTCCTTGATCAACAATCATCACGTTATCAATCGTTACGTTTCCAGTATTTATAACATCATATTCATATGGTATGATATCTCCGGCATCTACTATTCCGTTTCCATTATCTACAAGCTCTGAAGCACGCTTATCCATTTCTAACATAGGATTGGACGGGAGTTCAGTAACTGCTGTATCCTCTGGAGAAGTTACAGTCGACCCACTAGGATCTATGCCACTAGCGTCAGCGGTATTCGTTATACCACCAGGAATGCCTGCACCGTTGTCTACATCTTCTTGGGCTAGTACATAAATAGCCGAAAATGTAGTACAATCACCTGGCGCTAAATCAGACGAGGCGGGGTCGTAAGCACCTAAAGAATTAGCACCCATCAAGCCATTAAATGATGGACCTGGATCATTAGGCACCACTCCAGTAAGCGATACATTTCCTGTATTGCAAACTTCATAGGTATATAATATTTCATCGCCCGCATCTGTCAACAGCCCATCAGAACCTTTGAGTACAGTTGGCTCAGCCGCGCTCTTGTCCATTGACAACATCGGCGTAGCAGGAATATGTGTAATAGCAGAATCATCTGGAGAATCCACTGTCGCTCCGCTCGGATCTAATCCAGAAGCGTTAGCCGTATTGGCTACGGAATTAGGTAAAGTCGCTCCATTATCTATGTCTGTCTGACTAAGTGTATAAGTCGCTGTACAAGTCGCGACTTCACCCGGAGTCAAAGTTGTCGGTAAACAAATAATAGGAGATAAACTATTAGTACCAGGAACGCCATTAAATGTAGGTCCAGGATCATTGACTGACACATTGGAAATTGTGACGTTACCATCATTGGTTACTGTATAGCTATAAAGTATCTCATCACCCGCATCGACAATGTTTCCATTTGCTCCAGCGCTTATGCTTGGTGCACCGGCACTCTTATCAAAGGCTAGGCTCGGCATAGCTGGAATTTCAGTCATTGCCATATCATCTGGCGAATCATGACTTATACCACTAGGGTCAGTACCTAAAGCGTTAGCAGTGTTAGCTACTCCATCAATTACACCAGCGGCATTATCTACATCAGTTTGACTTAAAATATAAGTTGCTGTACAGGTTGTAGCCTCTCCTGGCTCCAATGTTGTAACCATACATACAATAGGACTCAGACTATTAGTACCATTTGCCCCATTGAAGGTAGGACCAGGATCATTGATTGAAATATTATCCATGGTTACATTCCCATCATTCGTTACCACATAGGTATATAGAATTTCATCACCTGCATCGACAAAGCTAGCTTCTGCTCCATTTGCAATTGTCGGTGCAGCTGCACTTTTTTCCATTGCAAGAGAAGGAATAGCAGGTAGCTGAGTCTCTGCCATATCTTCTGGTGAGTCTACACCTGCACCAGAAGGATCTGTACCGCTGGCCATAGCTGTATTAGTTACACCAGCAGGTATTCCAGCGCCGTTATTAATATCTATTTGGCTTAGAATATAGGTAGCTGTGCAAATCGTCGTTTCCGTTGGTGCCAAAGAAGTCACAATACAGACGATTGTACTCAGAGTATTTGTGCCCGAAATCCCACCAAAGGATGGACCAGGATCTGAGATTACAATATTGTCAAGAGAAACATTACCTGTGTTTTCAACTTCATAGGTATATACTATTTCGTCTCCAGCATCTACTATTCCACCGTTAGCTCCATTGACTACACTTGGTTCACCGGCAGATTTTTCCATAGCTAGCATAGGTGCATTGGCTATATCTGTCTGGGCTGTATCATCTGGTGCCGTAACGGTTCCTCCACTAGGGTCTGTACCTGAAGCGTTTGCAGTATTTACAATGGCTCCAGGGATGCCTGCAGAATTATTGACATCAACTTGACTCAGTACATAGATCGCAGTGAATACCGCGCAGTCCCCTGGGTCAAGTATAGCTACATTTACAGGATCAAAGGCACTTAGAGAATTTGTACCAGCTGCCCCTCCAAAAGAAGGACCATTATCCATTGGTGCTACATTAGAAAGACTGACATTTCCTGTATTACATACTTCATAAGTATATTCTATTTCGTCTCCAGCATCTGTAATCAATCCATTGACTCCATTTAAGATTGTTGGTTCAGCAGCACCTTTATCCATAGCCAGCATTGGCATAGATGGAATATCTGTTATCGCTGTATCATCAGGTGAATCGATTGGAGAACCACTTGGGTCCATACCCGTTGCATTTGCAGTATTTGAAACTGAATTAGGAAGCGTAGCACCGTTATCAATATCGGTCTGACTTAAAGTATAGGTGGCGGTACAAGTTGCAGTTTCTCCTGGCTCAAGTGTCGTAGGCGCACAAGTTATAGGCGACAGACTGTTTGCTCCAGGCACTCCATTGAAAGACGGCCCGGGATCATTAACAGTTATATTAGATATCGACACGTTACCATCATTGGTAACGACATAAGTATAGGTTATTTGGTCACCGGCATCCACAATACTCGAATTAGCTCCGGAGCTCGTACTCGGCATACCTGCACTTTTATCAAAAGCTAGACTAGGCATAGAAGGGATCTCCGTCACAGCTGTATCATCTGGTGAATCAACTGGTGTGCCGCTTGGATCTGTACCAGAGGCATTAGCTGTATTAGAAACACCATTAGCAACACCTGCTCCATTATCGATATCAGCCTGACTTAAAATATATGTGGCTATACAAGTAGTGGTTTCACCTGGCATCAATGTCGTTGCCAAGCAGACGATAGCACTCAAAGAATTTGTGCCATTTGCACCATTGAAAGTAGGACCTGAATCATTGACAGTAACATTATTCATCGTCACATTACCATCGTTCATAACGACATAGCTGTAGACAATCTCATCTCCAGCATCTACAAAACTTGCATCCATACCATTTGCAACAGTAGGTGCAGCTGCACTTTTATCCATCGCTAATGATGGATTATTAGGGATTTGTGTTTCGGCCATATCTTCAGGTGAGTCAACGCCTGCTCCGGTAGGATCCGTTCCGCTTGCCATCGCAGTATTAGTAACCCCTCCAGCTATTCCTGCACCATTATCGATATCTACTTGGCTCAATATATAAGTTGCTGTACAAGTTGTCGTTGCACCTGGAACTAGAGAAGTTGCCATACATACAATTGTACTTAATGTATTTGTACCAGGACTTCCTCCAAAAGAAGGACCAGGATCAGAAATAATTATATTATCGATTGATACATTACCAGTATTCTCCACTTCATAGGAGTATATAATTTCATCACCAGCATCTACTATCGTTGCATTAGTCCCATTTACAATCGTTGGATCTGCTGCACTTTTTTCCATAGTTAGCATAGGCGCATTGGCAATATCGGTCTGCGCCGTATCATCTGGGGCTGTCACTGCTGCCCCACTCGGATCTGTTCCAACAGCATTGGCCGTGTTCATTATGGCACCTGGGATGCCTGCAGAATTATTGACATCATCCTGACTCAGCACGTATATAGCTGTGAATGTCGCACAATCACCAGGATTAAGTATTGCTACATTTACTGGGCTGAAAGCACTCAAAGAACTGGTGCCAGCTACCCCTCCGAAGGATGGACCTCCATCCATTGGTGCAACATTCGAAATAGTTACATTTCCGGTGTTGCATACTTCATAAGTGTACTCTATTTCATCTCCGGCATCCGTAACCAGGCCATTAGAACCACTTAAGATAGTCGGCTCACTTGCAGTTTTATCCATCGCCAGCATAGGCATAGACGGTATATCCGTCACTGCCGTATCATCAGGAGAATCGGTTACCGTGCCTGTAGGATCAGTTCCAGATGCATTTGCAGTGTTTGTTACTGAATTTGGCATTGATGCCCCATTATCTAAATCTGCCTGACTCAATATATAAGTTGCAGTACAGGTAGCGGATTCGCCAGGTGCAAGGGTTGTCGGTATACAGGTAATAGGTGAAAGAACATTTGTCCCAGGCGTCCCATTGAAAGATGGTCCTGAGTCATTTACTGTAATATTTGACATCGATACATTACCGTCGTTGGTTACCGTATAGGTATATATGATTTCGTCTCCCGCATCCACGAAAGTACTATTAGCTCCAGAAGATGTACTCGGCATACCTGCACTTTTATCAAAGGCCAGACTAGGCATAGCTGGAATCTCCGTTGTAGCTGTATCATCTGGTGAATCGACTGGCGCTCCACTAGGATCAGTACCAGCTGCGTTTGCTGTGTTTGCAACTCCACTTGTCACACCTGCTGCATTATCTAGATCAGTTTGACTTAGTATATAAGTCGCTGTACAAGTTGTCATATCACCAGGCATCAATGTTGTTGCTATACAAACAATAGCAGAAAGGCTGTTAGTTCCAGTAGCTCCATTGAAGGTAGGACCATTATCATTTATAGTTATGTTATCCATTGTGACATTTCCGTCATTTGTCACTACGTAAGTATAAAGAATCTCATCACCAGCATCGACTGTAGTAGCCTCAGCGCCATTGACAATGGTAGGTGCTGCTGCACTTTTATCCATCGCTAATGAAGGATCACTCGGGATCTGCGTTTCTGCCGTGTCTTCTGGCGAGTCTACTCCTGCCCCCGAAGGATCAGTTCCACTTGCCATTGCTGTATTCTCAACACCACCAGGTATTCCTGCACCGTTGTTGACATCAGTTTGACTCAATGTATAAGTAGCCATACAAATGGTTGTTGCACCTGGCGCCAATGACGTTGCCACACAAGTGATCGCACCTAAAGCATTGGTCCCTTGGACCCCTCCAAATGACGGGCCTGGATCAGAGATTGAGACATTGTCAATTGTGACATTCCCTGTATTTTCCACTTCATAGGTATAGATGATTTCATCCCCAGCATCTACCGTGGAAGGATTACTGCCAGCTGCGATCGTTGGTGCAGCGGCACTTTTTTCCATGGCCAACATTGGCGCATTGGTTATATCTGTTTGTGCAGTATCGTCAGGTGCCGCTACAGTGCCCCCACTCGGATCTGTACCGACTGCATTGGCTGTATTCATAATAGCACCGGGTATGCCAGCAGAGTTATTCACATCATCTTGACTTAGAATATAAGTTGCGGTAAACATAGCGCAATCCCCTGGGTCCAATGCTGCAACATTCACAGGCATAAAAGAACTAAGTGAATTAGTGCCCGCAACACCACCGAACGATGGTCCAGAATCCATCGGAGCAACATTTGATAAAGTTACATTACCTGTGTTACATACCTCATAAATGTATTCTACCTCGTCGCCTGCATCTGTAATCAGACCATCTACACCATTCAAAATTGAAGGCGATCCTGCTGTCTTATCCATCTCTAGCATTGGCATAGCTGAAATATCAGTAGTGGCCGTATCATCTGGTGAATCGACAGTAGCGCCAGTAGGATCCATCCCCGTTGCGTTAGCCGTATTGGAAGCAAGACCGTTGTTGATATCAGCCTGACTCAACACATAGGTGGCAGTACAAGTAGTGCTTTGTCCTGGATCTAGAGAACTCGTTCCACAATTAATAGGCGATAACGAATTCGTACCAGGTACGCCATTAAATGTCGGCCCAGCGTCTACTATAGTTACATTATCTATAGTTACATTACCCGTATTCTCTACAACATAAGTGTAAGTTATTACATCTCCTTCATCTACGATGCTTCCATTTGATCCTGATGAAATAGAAGGCATACTTCCGGATTTATCCATAGTTAACATTGGATCAAGTGGCACAGGAACAGTCGCAGAAGATGGATCAGATACATAAGGATTACCAAATGGGTCGTCGCCACCTGCAGTAGCCGTATTATCAGCTGTACCGCCTGCACTATTATTAACATCGTTTTGCGAAAGCGTATAAGTTGCCATACAAGTTGTACATTCATTAACTTGCAATGTTGTAGTAGCACAAGTTATCATACCCATAACACCGGACCCAGCTTGCCCACCAAAGGTAGGGCCAGGATCATTTATCATTAAATTAGTTACAGTCACCTGTCCATCATTACATACATCGTATGTGTACATAATCTGATCGCCGCCATCGGTAGATGTTCCGTTATTTCCTAATGCAGAAGTAGGACCTGTCGCAGACTTAGTCATATCAAGACTCGGATCACAACCCATAACCGACAACGTCGCTGGATCAGAATTTCCCATACAACCATTAGCATCGATTGCCGTCAACCTAAATTGATTACCGTCAAAAATCAATGGCGCCCCAAACACTGATAAAGTATTGGTCAATGAACCTGTGAATGTTGCTCCATCAGAGGTTGGCCCCCAATTAGTTCCACCATCAGTAGAGAGTTCCCATTGATACATAAAGGGTGGCGTACCTGAAGTCGCATCAGCTGTAAAACTTGCGTCTTCGCCTACACATATGGGTCCAACATCTGCAGGTGTAGTAATTTCGGCAGGACCATGTACTACAAAATCCATACATTCCGTGACCGGACAATTCTCATTTCCAACATTATTACAAATTGTAAATGTGCCGGCTGTGGTTGGAGCAAAAGTCGCAGAAGATCCACCCAATGGAGTAGTTGTACCATTTACTGTCCAACTCTGAAAACAATTATTAGGTATCCAATTCATTTCTACGCTCTCCCCTACACAAATCTCATCATCTGAAAAAGTAAATTCTGGTGTTGCTTCAGAGACATCTATAATTAGATAATCAATGAATAAACAATTACATCCTCGACACTGAGCATCAACCATAGGACCTCCGGCTGCCTGGTTATTAAAATCACCTCCTACCGATTGTGTAAACATAGGGCAAAATGGATCAGCAGTACAAGCACCAGCATCACCATCAGACTGGGGACCAGCAGGCAAAAAACAAAAATCACCGACTGAATTTCCTCCGAGTATTCCATTAGTGTAAAAACCAAATTGCATAACTCCATCCGCAGCTTGATCGTTAAAAGCACAAGGTGAGAAAGAAACGATTGTACAAATAGGATCAGCTGTACAGTCAAAAGCTGTACTATTTTGCGGTGCACCATCTATAACTCCTATCTCATTTCCGAGTTCGTCATAGACAAATACACGCTCAGATACCTGACCGAAATCACCTCTTCTGCAGACTCGAAATTGTACATCATTACAAATAGGTAACGATGATACGATAGCGCTTACATCTACATTTACCCGCCACTCAGGATCTGAACCTAAGCCACCGTTAGCACCATCACCTTCCACACACATTTCATTTGTCTGGGCTACATATGTTGTTCCAGAAGCCAAATTCAATGTTATATCTACAGTAGCATCAGTAACGCCATATGCGTCCCCCGCTGTACCAACCGCAGGAAAGATCTGAGCTTGGGCTGTATTAAATTGGAGTAATAAAACTCCAACCCAAAAAGATAGCAACAAAGGTTTTCTTGCTGTTTTAGAAAATAGAATCACCGAGAAATTGTTATGTTTTTCTTGGTCTTGACTTAGTACACCGTAATTCATGTTTAGCACTTTATTAATATTCACGTATATGCTTGATATGAGATACCACAATGCCATTAGAGCTCTGTTTATTACAGAGTGCTGCAATCATTGCAATACTGTTTACTGTTGGGCAGTAAATCGGTGTAGGGAAGGCGCTTTGGGAAAAGCTATGTTATTACTGTGTTTGGCATAAAAGTCAGCCACATAGGATGTGACTTAATATCTAAGATGGATGGTTATTCCATTTTAAATATCGTCGTCCAAGAAATACTTAGACAAAACAAATATATGATAACATATTAAATAAAATCATAATATATAAAACATTAATTATATTGAATACATATCTCATTAATAATCAGATGCTTATCTCGTTGTCGCAGTGATTAATTGTAGTCATTTTGTAGGCCTTAAATACAAAAAGAGGCTTCAATTACGCATTGAAGCCTCCCCTTTTATTTAATGTAAACACTTGCTCAACCGCGTCCTATAATTTCGTCTTAGGAAATGCCTAGGCACTTTACAGCTTGGAATAACTTTTATTCATCTAGTTCTCCATATACGCTTAACAGTTCTCAACATTACATAATTAAGCTTGCGCACAAGCTGTACACATTACCCCGCATACTATGACACAGTTCTTAATCTAACAAAATCATTTTCTTCTCAGTAGTCATACCTCCAGAGATCAGCTTTACGTACAGCATACCCGCAGCTGGAAATTCCTCTCTCCATAGTCTTATGGTATGGCTACCGACCTCATATTCATCAGACTTAACCAACACTAACCGGCCTGACACATCATAGAACTCTAGTCTTGCTCTACCAGCTTTATCAAGTGTGATTTCAATATCAGTTACTGTCTTCCAAGGATTAGGCTTGATAAAATCTATCTGTAGACCTGTAGCCTTAGCTTCGAGCTCCAGATTTACAATTTGATCAAAAGACCTATATCCTTCACTAACTGTTATCGATGAATTCAACTCAATCAACTTGCTATAAGGACTTACGCCTGTTGCCTCTACAATAAGTTCAAATAATACCGTCGATTCATCAAATTCTTCCAACTCAACACTTCCATAGCTAACTGTAAGTGAATTACTTACATCATCTAAGTGGGAGACTTTATTGCCGATATCCAAAGCCCTCGACTCAACACCCAAAAGCTTAGCGCCTGTCCCCATAAACGTACCTTGCCAGCCACTAACCTGCTCATAATTACTTGCATAGATAGGTATAGACAAGACTTCTCCCTTACTTGCAGAGCCTTCATCATATCTAAACACTAATGGCCATCTCGAACTTCTAGCATCAATAACAGCATCTAGATGGTTGGCTTCTACATCACCATTGATATCGCCTACCTTGACTCCTATAAAATCGATTTCCATATCTGTATCCAAGATTGATATGGTGTAGAGCTCTGGAAATACAGATACCCAAGGATTTTCTATCTGAGCAAATTCAAAGGCATCATCTATAAATCTCCAACTCTCGTTATCAGGGAAGTCATCATAGATACCTAAGATTAACTTACGCAACTCTATTAAGTCTACCCCATCGACTTGCGAACTTCTATCAATGTCTGCTGCGATGTATTGATAAGGAGAATCAAATTTCTTTACCCCTAATATGTGCCGTTGTATTAAAATCAAATCAAGCGTACTTATTCCATTCTTAGGATCATCGTTCTTTGATGGGATGACCTGATAAGCACCTCCACTAGGCATATCACCGAAAGCATAATTACCCTCCTCATCCGTATAAGATACTGGCATATTGACTGACATCTCAACAAGTACAGCCTCTATAGTCTGATAAGACTCTGTGCTGATGTTACCGACTATAGACACATTCTGTTGAGAACAATTACCATTTCGATCTTCTACATTGATATAACCCCAGCAACTATTCCCACATTGATTGGTAATTCTGAATCGAACTCTTTGGCCTATGTGTTCAGCTGTAATAATATTATCAGCAATATGATTCCCAGCCTCATCAATAAGAGTGAGCTGATAATAGTCATCATAGGCACAAGCAGGATCAAGTCCAGCTATCAAGTTTGCAGGTGTAATCAAGGCTTCACAATCTGTACTACTCAGAGACAAATTGACCTCAAAGACACAAGCCAACTGACACTCAAAAACACAATCTGGTATAAAATCCTGTGTGATGACAATTATCTCTGGATCATGATCATCCTCGTCTCCCTTATCATTTAGTTGATCATCTAGCGGAATGCCATCATTATCAGGATCATTATCAGGTGTCGAGTCTGCATCAGTTCTGTTATCCCCAATTAGGTCTGTAGCTGAGCCTATTTCACTGTAATTAGTATAGTTTTCTTGATCAGTACCGACAAAATTAATTTCCGCAAAGAAGCTTACAGTAAGTGATTCTCCAGGAATGATAATCTCATCTATCGTCGTCGAATAGCTAGAGCCTGTACGTGTCCATCCTGGATTAAGTCCCATACCCGACAACCCTGCAGGCAAATGATCCCACACTACAATATTGGTAGCTGGGACAGTTCCTTGATTATGAACTGCAATAGCATATTCCAAAATATCACCTGGCGCATACATAGGCTCTGTCACCAATTGCTTAATCAAGGCTAGGTCAAATATCTCCAAGCTTTCGAAGTCACTATCATCTTCGTCACCATTGTTATTATCTGTGTCGTCATTTTCCATAGTACCATCATTAGATGGGTCCGCATCTGCAACTGAATCTACATCAGTACCAGTAACGTCATTACCATCTCGATCCTCCATACTTTCTACCTCAGCCGTGTTGGTATATGCACCAGCAGAAAGGCAAGGAGCTAATTCTAAAGTGATGTATAACGTATCAGTAGACTGACCTAATAGTGGCCCAGGAAAGACACGAGAAGCAATGTGTCTCACATTATCATAACTCCAACCTACATTATTATCCGCCAGATACTCAAACCCACAAGGAATGAAATCATTGACCTTGACATTATATAGATCGAATATCCCCTGATTAACTAACTCTATAGCAAAGGTGACTTGCTGACCATAAGTATACTCACCTGATGTAACCGTTGTTTTCCTAAGCGCTATGTCCACAACCTGAACAAGTTCTTCATCATAATCATCTTCTCCACCATTGTTACTATCATCAAAGCTGTTATCGTTATCTCCTCTGTTATCTCCGTCATTATCAGAATCGGAATCAGGCATAGAATCTGCATCGTCCATTGACCGATCGCCACCATTCTCATCTGCTGCACTGCCTATCTCTGCTGCATTGGTATAAGCATCAAGACCCCCACTCGCCAATTGGAGTATCCCTACAAAGGGCACTGCCAGTGTATCCCCTATGTCAACAACCTGATCCACCAGGTAGGTATACACCGGTGCGAAGGCGGCATCCCACCCAGGATTATCAACGGGGTCAAAGGCAAAACCTGCTGGCAAATATTCATTAATCAAAATATTTGTCGAAGGCACATTTCCATGATTAACAATAGAGATGGTAAAAACTACCTTATCTCCTAGTGCCTGTGGTGTACTCAGACTCGTGGTCTTTATCAGGGCCAAATCAAATATTTCTGGCTCCTCGGAGTCACTATCATCTTCATCTCCGTTGTCTCCATTAGTGACATTGTCTTCCATCTCTCCGTCGTTATCAGGATTATCATCTCCATCCGAATCGACATCGTCATCTGTCCTGTCATTCCCTTCTTGGTCTTCCATACTTTCGATCTCGGCGACATTCTTCCAGGCCTCTCTAGACACACATTCTTGTATCGTCAGCGTTATAGAAACTGTCTCACTTGATCCAGCAGCTATAGGCCCCGCTATGGTTGTTGTCGCCCTACTCGTCCCATCATATAACCAAGTGCCGTCATTGCTTATGAGATACTCATATCCGCAAGGAATGAAATCATTAATTACAACATTGTACATATCCACATTACCTTGATTGTAGACATTAATATCAAAAGTGATCGCATCGCCATAGGCAAAAGGCCCCTCCTCAATAGTCGTCTTACACAGTGCTAGATCAACGAGAGCGAAAGTTTCTTCATCGTGATCATCCTCCTCTTCAGGATCGTTATCTGGATCATCATCCTCCGTACTGTCCACATCTTTTCTCTCTTCCCCCTCCTCATCTTCAGAATCTGTAATCTCAGTGGTATTCGTGTAACTATCAGGACCGCCATCTCTTTGCTCTACAGTGACATATATCGTCACACATACAGTATCGAGTGGAGCAACTAGATTCGGAAAAGTAAACATCGGTGTACTAGGATTAGTGCCATCCCAATCAGAATTAATCGCGGCATCGAAACTCAAACCTGAAGGCAGATAATCCGTCACGACAATGTTCTGAGCAGTTACATTCCCTTGATTAGTCACACAAACACTATACTCTAGCAGATCACCGTATCCATAAGGTGAGGAGGTTACTAAAGTTTTGTCCTGAGACAAATCAAATATCTCTGGCTCCTCGAAATCACTATCATCTTCATCTCCGTTGTCGCCATTAGTGACATTGTCTTCCATCTCTCCGTCGTTATCAGGATCATCATCTCCATCAGAATCGACATCGTCATCTGTCCGGTCATTCCCATTGATGTCTTCCATATTTTCGATCTCGGCGACATTCTTCCAGGCGTCATCAGACACACATTCTTGTATCGTCAGTGTTATAGAAACTGTCTCACTTGACCCAGCAGATATAGGCCCCGCTATGGTCGTCGTCGCCCTACTCGTACCATCATATAACCAAGTGCCGTCATTGCTCATAAGATACTCATATCCACAAGGAATGAAATCATTAACCACAACATTGTACATATCCACATTACCTTGATTGTAGACATTAATATCAAAAGTGATCGCATCGCCATAAGCAAAAGGCCCCTCATCAATAGTCGTCTTACTGAGAGCAAGATCAACAACTTCAAAATTTTCTGGATCGTGATCATCTTCCTCATCTTCATAAGAATCGTCTGTCGAGTGACCATCATTATCAGGGTCATTATCTGGATTGCTATCAGCATCCTCTCCATCTGCTTCACTTATCTCAGAGATATTTAGATAATTGTTAGCACCACCAGAAGTCATCTCAAAAGTGACAAACTTAGAAATACAGATCGTATCGCCCGAAACCAATGGGGTCGTAATCTCAAAATCATAAATTGGCGCATTCGTCGCATCCCATCCAAGATTATCCGCAGCTGCAAATCCTAAGCCACTCGGTAGATGATCTGTCAGCGTATAACTGTTGGCCGTAACATTACCTTGATTAATGACGCAGATACTGTACTCCAATAAATCACCATAGCGATAAGGTGGAGCAGTGACCAATTGTTTGATTTGTGCCAGATCATAAATCTCTATAGTTTCAGGATCATTATCATCCTCATCTCCTCCAGCATTATCTGTTGTGTTATCTTCTGTCACATCATTAGATGGATCATCATCTGCATCACTATCTATGTCTTCATCAGATATATCTTGCCCATCCTTATCTTCGAAAGAAGCAATCTCTGCAATATTAGTCCAAGCGGCATTTGGATCTGAGGTACAAGCTTGGACCTCTACAGCAATCGAAATAGTAGCACTGTCTCCCGGTAGAATAGGCCCAGCAAGTGTGGCAGTTGCTACAGAGGTGCCTGAGTCAATAGTCCATAGAGGTGAATTAACGCCTAAGTATGCCTGCCCACAAGGTAAAAAGTCATTGACCTCGATATTATAGAGATCCACGTTACCTTGATTGTACACTTCAATATCATAAGTCACTGTGTCGCCATAGGCAAAAGGCCCTGTAGCTGTAGTCGTTTTCACTAAGGCAACGTCCGTAATCTCTGGATCAGCATAATCTTCATCATCCTCACTCTGATCACCATCATCATTATTCTCGTCACTATCTACATCGTCGACATCTTTTCCATTTTCATCTTGGATAAGCGTAATCTCAGCAATATTCTTCCAATCATCGACACCACCAGCCATCTCTAAAGTCAGGAAGATAGGGACAGACATACAAGCACCGCCAGCTATGGGCCCAGCAAGCGTATAACTCACATCTGTCGATGTCGCTGCATCCACTTGACTCCAGCCAGAATTGTTAGCGTCAGCATAACTATATCCTACTGGAATGTGATCTACAATAGTCACATTCGTCATAGGTGGAGAAGATTGATTGCAAACTTCTATAGAAAACTCTAATAATTGCCCATACTGATAAGGACCCTCAGTGACCAAGTCTTTTTCTAAGGACACATCAAATATTGGTACGAATTCTGGGTCGTGGTCATCCTCATCATCAGTACCGTTTCCATCTTCTTGATTATTGCTCGGCTCATTGTGTTCTCCACCAGCATCATTATTAGGATTGAAATCTGGCTGACTATCTACATCATCTATCGGATCTCCTAGGCCGTCATAAGCTTCAGATATTTCTGCCACATTGACATGTCCATTTATATCTGTACACATTTCTACAGTCACTTCTATCTGTAACGTCTTTCTACTCTGAGCAAGTAGACTATTTATAGTCGTCATCGGGAAGGATGTCACAAAAAGTGTCCAGTTATTAGATAAATTAGTTAGCAAACCTGGATCATAAGAAAAACCACAAGGCAGGTGATCTGTCACTTCTATATCAGTTGCATCAATATTTCCTTGATTGATCACTTCTATATCAAAGATCACGGTCTGTCCGTAAGTATAAGGTCCAGGAGTTGCTAATTTCTTTGTCAACGCCAAATCAAAACAATCTGGCACAATCTCATAAATACAAGTTGCGACACAGCCATTGGCATCGATAATCGTAATCGTATAAGTACCCAAGGTTAATCCTGTGAACAAACCTGTCGTCTGAACAGTCGTACCACCATCAATACTATAGGTTAATGGTAAAGTCCCTCCACTTCCAGCTACTTCTATCCTACCATCATTAAATGCACAAGACTCTGGAATCAATTCTACTAAACTGCATTCCAATAACGGCGGCTCATTTATAGTGGCTAGGCAACTGGATACACAATCGTGCTCGTCACGGATATACACTACATAATCGCCACCACTCAATCCACTGAAACTATTGGCATCTTGCCAGAAGCCTCCATCGATATTATAGTCATAAGGTGACACCCCGCCTGTCCCCTCTAAAGTAATCATTCCTGAGGCATCTCCCTTGCACAGTAAGTCAACGACCGTTGTTGTACATTCTAATAACGGTGGCTGCACCAAGGTGATCTCACAAGTTATGGTACAATCATTTCTATCTCGTATTGTCACTTCATAATCTCCTGCCGACAAGTCAAAGAAAACTGGACTCGGTTGCCAAGGGCTACCATTGAGGCTATACTCGTAACTTGGTGTTCCTTCTGCTGCTAAGACGGTAATATTGCCATCGCTAGCACCATAACAGAGTGGATCATTGGACAATAACTGACACTGTAATTCTTCTGGTTGCTCTATCTGAAAAGAGCAAGTACTAACACACAGAGGACTACCGCTATTACGAACATAGACTGTATAGATTCCAGATGCCAGCGCGCTGAAAGACCCACTTGACTGCCAACTAGAATTATCAATACTGAACTCATAAGGTGCTGTACCATCCATACCAATAACCGATACTTCTCCCGTTGAGAAACCGTAGCATTCTACATCCACTACATTGGTAATTTGACACATAGGTGTCATAGGAGCATCTACAAACACCTCACAAGAACTGGTACATTCATTACCATCTTGAATGGTTACAATATGATGGCCAGGCATAAGGCCAGTGAAAATATTATTCGTAATAAAAGAACCTCCATCTAGACTGTAGGTATAACTAGATACACCACCAACTCCATTGGCGATTATAACACCATCAGAAACACCACAATCAGAAACATCACGTGCTGTAAGGGAACAGCTCACCGGACTAGGCTCGTCAACAACTACAACTGCGGACAGAAAGCAAGAATTATTATCTCTAACAGTTATAACATGCGTACCTGCCTCTATGCCGACAAAAATATTTCCTGGCTGCCAAGGTTGACCATCGAGACTGTAATCATATGGTGCTGTCGCTCCCTGTGGATTCACGATAATGATTCCACTGGCATCCCCGTTGCATTCTACATCCACAACATTGGTGGTAAACTCAAGAACTGTAGGCTCTTGGATTTCTGATGAGCAGACTGCCGTACAGCCTTGTGCATCGGTTACTGTTACCATATAAGTACCTGCTGTCAAGTTATTGGCAGTGTTGGAGGTAGAGCCATTAGACCACAAATAAGTATAGAAGGTAGTGCCACCTTGTGGTAGGACCATCGCTTGTCCATCTGCACCACTCTTACAACTTACAGGAGTACCTGTTGTCGTACAAACTAACTGCTCTGGTTCCGTCAAGGATGTGAAGCAAGTAGATATACACATCGGATTTTCCATATTTCTTACGGTAACTGTATAATCACCAGCAGTAAGATTTATAAAATCAGGACTACTTTGAAAGTCACCTGAATTTAATGAGAACTCATAAGCCCCACTACCGGCCGAGGCTACAACAGAAATACTTCCATCATCACCATTTTTACAACTGATGTCAGAAATAAAAGCAATGGCGCACATCGGTGCGGATGGTGCCTCCACAGTTGCAGCGCAAGTACTTGTACATCCATTGGCATCAGTTACCTCTAGAATATAAGAACCAGCACCAAGGCCAGTAAATGTATCAGAATCCTGACGGACACCATTGTCGATCGAGTACGTAAATGGTGCTGTGCCGCCCTCAATATGAACGGATACCGTACCATCAGATATCAGACAATCTGTTACATCTGTCTTTGTAGTCGTACAAGAAAGAGCTGTCGGCTCTGAGATGGCGATACTGCATACAGAAGTACATTCATTTTCATCTCGTACTGTCACATTATAAACGTCAGCGTCCAAATCAAAAAACGTATTGCCAGGCTGATAGGCAGTACCATTAAGACTATATTCATAATTACCTGATCCGCCTGCTGCAGTAACAATAATCCTTGCATCTACATCTCCATTACAGGCAAGCCTTGTACTAGATAAAACACAAGTTAATAGCTCTGGCTCTAAAACTTCAACCCCACAAGTTGTGGAACATCCATTCTCATCAGTCACTGTAACTTCATAATATCCTGCCGCAAGGTCTGTAGCACTCTCCACTAACTGACCATCACTCCATCTATAAGCATATGGGGCTACTCCACCATCGACAACTAAGGTAGCCGTACCTGTATTTCCACCTTTACACAAAACATCAGTGCTGCTAGCTGAGCAGGTGAGTTCAGCAGGTTCCGTCAATTCTGTGGCACACATACTGACACACCTTGGACTAGAAGCATTTCTTACATAGACAGGATACATTCCTGCCGTCAATCCATTGAAATGGGTCGTCGTCTGCCAACTCAGATTATCCAAACTAAATTCATAAGGAGCCGTCCCTTCACTTCCTGAAACTGTTATACTTCCAGTGGACTCGCCGTTACAATCAATATTGACAGTTGCAGTTATTGTACACTTTGGCGCCGAAGGCGCATTTAATGATACTTCACAAGTAGTGACACAACCATTGGCATCTCTTACACTAACTATATGTGTGCCTGCCATAAGATTTGTAAAATCTGTAGAGGCTTGATACGTGCCGCCATCTATCGCATACTGATATGGCGTTACGCCACCTGCCGCAAATACAAATACAGATCCATCAATGACTTCACAATCTGACAAATCATTAAATGTAGTGGCGCAGGCTAAGGCAGTTGGTTCAGAAACTACACCCGCACAAGTTGCTAAGCAACCATTAGCATCTCTGGTAGTCACCGTGTAATTGCCAGCATCCAAATTAACAAAAACGTTACCCGGTTGCCAAGGGCCGCCATCAAGACTATATTCATAAGGTGTAGTACCCCCAGCAGAATTTATCGTTATACTTCCTGTAGCCTCACCGTTACAGAGTGCCAGCCTTGTATCCAAAGAGCAAACAAGTGATTGTGGCTCTACAATGGTAATACTGCACGTAGCAGCACAGAACTCGTCACCATTATCTGTTATCTCAATCGTATAACTTCCAGCACTCAAATCTTCGAACACCTGTGTCGTCTGAATAACTGTGGTTCCGACAATACTATACTCATAATTGCCTAAGCCACCACTAGGGGCCACCATAATTGTCGCGTCAGAAAATCCATTACAAGAAACTTCTGTCGCTGATAGTGCACAACTTATCGGAGATGGTTCTGTCAGAACTGCCGTACAAGTACTCGTACAATTAGGTGAATCGCTATTTCTAACCGTTACCACTTGCAATCCTGAAGACAAGTTATTGAAGACTTGGCTGGTCTGCCAAGACATACCATCGAAACTATATTCATAAGACCCTGAACCACCTGTAGCCGCTATTGTCAGCGCACCATCAGTACCTTGGTTACAAGTCACGTCAGTTTTTTCTAAGATAGTACAAGCGGGCTGCCCTGGTTCTGTAAGTGTTGTCACACAAGTAGTCGTACAACCATTTGCATCAAGAACAGTCAGTGCATAGGTACCTGGACTGAGATCACTAAATATGGAACTGGTCTGAAAAGCACCATCATCTAACTGATATTGATAAGCAGGTGTACCACCTTGGGGAATGACTTGTACTGTTCCATTGTCAGCTGAGCAGTCAGAAGCATCCATTATCATGACACTGCAGGTCAAGACGTCTGGCTCTTTTAGAGTGACTTCACAATTGGTGAGACAACCATTGGCGTCTCGGACAGTCACTGTATGTGGACCAGCTGCCACTCCCGTAGAAGTATTACCTGAAGCCCAAGGCGCTCCATCAAGAGCATACTCATAAGGCATTACTCCGCCTCTTACTTGTGTCAATATTTCTCCTGTATCATCTCCGTTACACAAGAGGTTTGTTGCACTAGCTCTGCACTCTAATTCGTCAGGTTCTTCAATATCAAACTTTATTTCATTTATACAACCGTTGGCGTCTTGCACAACAACACTATAGGCCCCCGCCTTCAAGCCCTCTACATCCTGAGAATCCGTATCAGGACTTTGAGGACCATTGTGACTCCAATCATAAGAAAAAGGTGCTGTGCCCCCGAGTACATCCAAATTTAAAGCGCCATCCTCACCTCCATTACAACTCACATTTATAATTGTACCTTGTAATTGTAACTCTGGATATACTTCTGCTTCTATAGAACACATACTTGTCAGTCCATTAGCATCTGTTACTGTCACATTATACATTCCAGCTACAGGGGGATCTATCGTCACTTCTTTTGTAGAGGAAGTAAACCCATCAGGCCCGCTCCATTTCCAAGCGACATTGTTTTCTCCGATTTCTATAAACATCATAGGTGTCTCTGGACAGACAGGAATATTGTTTGCAATAGTACATTCTACAATAACAAAAGGAATGGACGCTGGATCGTGATCATCCTCATCGCCATTGACACTTGTAACTTCTTGGTCTATGACAAGACCATCATTGTCAGGATCATTATCTGGAGTACTATCCAGATCTGGTGGATTATTTCCATTTGCATCTTCTGCCTCACTTATTTCTGCAAAGTTGGTTATGTTTGCCATATTTGGATCTGACACTACAGTCATAACCAAAGGAATTTTTTGACAATTTCCTGGTGTAATTGGGCCAGATACTGTTATAAAATATTCATCTGTTGCGCCGCCTACTGACCAACTTGGATCAGAGACCATCATACCTGTAGGTACATAATCGACGACTTGGATATCATAAGCATCAACTTCCCCTTGATTACAAACTTCTATTTCATAAGTCACAGCACTTCCTATCGTGACTGGCACAGTTTGCAATGGACTTAGTGCTTTGGTTAGAGAGAGATCAAAAGTATCCACCTCTACTTTGCCCCAGTCTTCATCATCTTCACTCTGATCACCGTCATCATTGTTAGGTGTACTGTCCACATCTTCTTTATCGTGTGAAGTTACTTGAGCATCATTAATGATACATCCATAATCATCTACTGCTACCTCTATAAGTAACGTATCACAGGTGCCACTTTCTACCAGATCTATATCCCACTCATTAGAACCAGGACTATAGCTTCCATTAGTATGGGTATGCGACAGGTAGGTGACACCTCCAGGTAGTTGATCCACGATCTGAACATCTGTGGCATCAAAAATTAGCCCGACATCAGAATCATAGACATTACAAACAACCAACTCATAGGTCACGGCGCTACCTAAAGTAAACGGATCAGGAAGATTGACTACAGTCTTGGTAAATTCTAGGTCGTGACATGGTTTTGTACTCAGGCAAAGTGTATCTGAGACAGAAGGACATTGCTGCGTAGATGAAAATCCTTTAACGATATATTTTCCCTCTTTTAGTGGACCAGTCCATTCTGGAACACTGGTGGAAGCTTGGATGATTTCAAAGCCGCCCAAAATTCTAAACCACTCATAAGTATCAAATCCAGGTGTAGCGTAAGCGGTACCCGGTGCATAATCAAAACAAATCAATGTGTCGCCTCTTATACCGATATCACCATTAGGAAATACGGTAATGATATATTCTTGATTGAGCGTACACGTCTCACTGAAAACCAACTCTAAAGCATAGGTATAATCTCCAGGATTCTCCGCTGAGAAAATTGGATCCAATAAGGTGTTATCATCTAAAAGCGTATCTGGCGACCAAGTCACTTCTGCGAAGTCTTGATATCTCGATGGCAAATCGACTTCAAAAGTAAGCGGAACATCTTGACAGGTGGTTGCCTCTTCCAGTGCAAGATCGAGCAATTCGATACCCTCGATCGTATAGATTTGATTGAAATCACAAGCACCTGCAACACCAGAGATAGACATCTCAGTAGAAACGCTTGGATCCACTAACATTATCTCTAAAGTGCCAGTACCAGATGTTGTCATCACATTGGCTGCTGGATCAAATTGTATCAAGTAATTACCACAGGAATCTAGGGTTAACTTTTCATCTGGGCATAAGAAAATACTGGAAGGTAGATCAATAGCAAACGAAGGAATGACTTGTGTGAACGGCGTTGTATTGTTATCACAGTTACATTCCGTTTCATAACGGACATTGAGAATTACGGGGCAAGCTTTAGCCACTGGCACATCGAAGCAACCTTCTAAGATTATTGATTCTCCTGCGGTTACAAAGGTTCCAGGAAAAACTTGTGAGTCTAATAAGGGGTCATAAAAGTCATAGATAAAATTATTATCTAAATCCTCGTGTAAGTCAACAGTAACAGTTCCAGAGTAATCTAGCCCTGGATTTTCTAGAAGTGCCTCATAACATAAGGTCACAAAATTCTCATCTGTAGCACAATCACTAAATAATTTTAACTCTGCTGTCTGCAAAGGACCCTTTAATGATACATCAAATTGATCATTGACTGAGCTCTGGACGTAGACATCACAGAAACTGCCATCTGTACACGGCTGCTGAGGCCTCAGCTCTTTTATCTGCACACCTATGCCGTGGTCTCCACAAGGGGTATCTACATCAAAATTGGCGTCGAAATTAAGGGTAAACTGCCCACCTACTGGCATATTATTATACCCTGCAAAACAGACTTCAGTACTTGTCCCTATCATCGTCACTGTCTCTACACCTACAGATTGATCAGCCGGAATGACATAGCGCATAGAACCAGGAATGTAGTCTAGAACGTCTGGAAGTACAATACACATCTCTACGCTATCACCAGAAGGTTTCTCAGAAATATTGAGTCCCGTGATGGTAAATTCTGGGTCACTTTGCCCACAAAATGCCTCTGAAGGTTCTGCAGTGACAAGTATCTTAGCAAAATCGTTAGGATTAGCATCTTGAACAATGAGCTGATCACTGTTGACGACTCCTGAGCTTAAAATTTCAGGACTACAAGGATCTGAGGCAGTTGCCTCAAGAGTAGCATACGAACCAGAGAGAAACGAATCACAACCTGTCTCCAACAAAAAAGTAATCGTAATATGATTACTGTCTTGTGTTGCAGCAACACCTGGCAGACCATTCTGATGTATGTAAGTACTAAAATCAGCATCCTCTGCGTAAGTTAAAATATTACCGTTTACAGACGGATCTGGGATAGCGTAAAATGTACCATTTAGATCACCACTGTTGGGATATGAAGCCATAAAAGAACCGGGAACTATATTGATACCTTGAATAGGAATTTCCAATTCTAAGGCCAGATCCGTTAATGTTGCCAACTTTACATTTTTGACAAAAAAGGATATTGGAATTGTCCCACAGAGTGGATACTCATTATTGCCGTCCTCTATAAATGTTGCTTGCAGACCTGATTCTTCCGTGATATACATATAACACAGTTCTGCCTCGTTACAGCCAGTTGCATTGGGAACAACAGCTGCTAGAACTTCACGGTCTAGACATCCCGAGGTGACGTTCAAGCATATTTCCGCAACCTCTGGCTCTACAGGGCAATAGGCCAAAGTCGTCAATATCAGTACATCTACACAATCACCTGGAGCCAGATCAGGCAGCTCAAAAGCATACGTACTTGAAGTCGCATCCGTCGAAGAAAACGTGGATGCGATAGGGTTGCCGCTCGTATCTGTTACGCCTTGAAAGATGACACTATTCTGGACACTAACTGAGCCCGTCACACCTTTGTGAATTTCTTCTGATAGATCCGTTCCATCTGAGCAAATTGTCACAAGGTTCTCTTCCACACTTATACCTGGTGCGCCACTGGCCATTATATTCCTGTCGATATCCAACTCTAAGGGTGGAAACCCATTGCTATTATCTGTAAGCGTAAAGTCCTCTGAAGATTCTTGAAAGACATATAAAGTATCGAGGTCAAAGGCATCATAATAACTCACATTATGATTGAGTAAATCAGAATCCGTTCTACTACATATCGTCGGTAATTGATTATAGGTTCCATCCGCTCTAACCCAACATCTAAAACAAGCCCCATTTAATGGATCACAAATTCTATAATCATAAGATATCTGGTATTCGCTTACATCACTTAGTTCTGCAGGGCAGATCCTACACAAATCGTATTCGATTCTAAACGAGTCTATAAGTCCACCATATCCGACTGCTAAGCCAGGAAAACCATCCGTCAAAGGATTAAAAGTGATTGTCCCTTGGCTGCCATCACTGACAGAGCAGTATTCATCAACGCCTACACTGACACATTCGTGATTAACAAATTCTTTAACGGTTAGAGGGTACTCTACACCTCCTGAGGTTATCAACCGCGCATTACCACAATACATTGATGGTGAAAAAATGGGAACAGAGATGTCTTCCATTTTGAAATAAGGTCGGTACTCATTCTCATACCAATTAACAGGTGTGGATTGTACGACATTGAATCTATGAACAACAGTGCCACCACAATCATCTAATTCCATTTCTGTGATGGCATTTATATCTTGTGGACAGAAGGTCTGGTAAGGTGTATTTTCCCTACAATTAGTGAGAGACACTAAACAATCTGTATCAAAGGGATCTATATAGTGGCCAGCAGCTACATTGAGTATCTGAGGTGGCTGAAAATTAAAATTAGGATCTACGGACCGTCTTGCAAAGGCACGAGGATTTTTGGTCAACGGTAGTAGCCATGTCATATGGATAGAATCCCCGATCTCAAAATTAAAGTGATTCCTTATTTGCTCTAGACAATCGCTCTCTTCCCAACTACTGACTTCTGTCCCTCGACAATCTTCTAGAATATTAAAGTTACGCAGATAGAATCCAAACAAGCTACCATCGTGGTAATCAAAAGAACTTCCACAAAATGGCGTATTGAATACACCTTCATACGGGGTCTCCGCAGCATAAGCCAAAAAACCCGTCGAACCAGACACATCAGGATCATCCAGACAATCAGAAAATTGCGAAGGATCTAACTCCATTCTCGCACTTCCTGGCTTATTATATTCGATAGAAAGGAGCTCCGTACCACTGGCATCTATAGTCAATTCTGTCTCATCCGTACGCCACCCATTTATACCTAAAGTTGTCGCATTGGCAACAAAAAATAATTGATATGATTCACTTATGGATTCTTCAGAATTGAAGACCATCCACCCCTCATAGAGCATCGTATCACAGGGTAAAAATCTATTGAGATCATTGGGTGCAATATCTTCTCTATCTCTTTTAGTCGTTGACGAAGGATCCGTATAACCCGTATTCCATCTACTTACTGTGCCTCCACTTGCTATATCACAATCACAACCGCAATCAGTAGGATCGGCGCGCATCGTCACTTGCTCGCAAGCCTTAACTATTGTACAACTACAATCAGGGGTTTCACATTTTTCTATGGCTTGGTGGGTAGCAACTACAAATTGGGGAGGCACGCATAACGCCGTGTCTAGACTGATCTGGTAACTAAAACAAATGGTATCGCCTATAACCGAACTACCCATAGGCAGATTGAGCGATCTTGCGCCTTCTGATATAGTTGTGAAAGTGCCATTGACACCACTTTGCGTTACAGCACCATTAACGGTTACTTGTCCACTACCTGCTACAAATTCAAAATCCTGAACGATATGTGTAGAGCCCGAAATCAATACTTCAAGTTCATTGGAAGCAAAATCAGCTCCGCAAGGAATAACGTTTTCTTGCTCGTAGACATAGCAAAACTCTAAGGTTCTTGTCTGTACTGGTCTAGGATTGCAAGCTCCATCGTTACCGAAAGTGCCAAAATCATAACCGAAAAAACTATTATTAATAAGCGTAGTCCCTTCCATTGCGAGGTAGGTTGCTCCATTAATGATGCTGAATTCTGTCACATCAGGAGAAAAACTGAAAGCTTGCCCACAATCTCTTCTAGCGGCAATGAATAGTTCTGCAAAGGAGCAATCTATACTCGAGCATTGTAGAGAATTGGGATCATTAGGTGCTGCGCAGCTGAACTCTAAAAACACCTGCCCATTAAACACCTCACCACCAGGTAGGTCATCAAAGAACCCATCACCATCGGCATCAGTCATACCTCCTGGCCCGTCAGGATCAGTCGTAATATTTGTAAAATCAACTATGAGATCACCATTGACCCAAGTCGTCGATTCGTCTGGCAAAGCAGTACCATTCATAATGACGGCACCTACGACCAAGGAACTTTGATCACATGTTTCAAAGCCCAATGTGACATCAGTAAAAAGGCCAGAAGCAGAATCTTGTACAGCTGTATTCGTACCAGGCTGAGCAGCATAAAAAGTTATGTCAAGGACACCAGGGTCTCCACATACAGCAGGATCAGTTTGTTTGATCAGTGTTGCAAAGGGTTCTGGTCTGAGCGATGGACGGATCCTGACCTCTGATTGTTGTGTTATCGTCTGACAGAATTCATCATTACAGCCATAAGAAGTTTTAAACTCTAAAACTTGCGTATTCTCCAATGGGCAATCATCCACTTGATAGCATAATTCAATATTTACCCGCTCATTTTCATCAAAATTCTCGTCTGCTGGATTAGAGTTGGCGTTGTCCACAAAGTACGAGCCATCTATCTGAACAGTCAGCGTAGAGTCTGCACCGTCGTAATTATAAGGAATGGCACGACCATTCACTTCGATAGAATTTAATTGCAATTCATTAGCGAGGTCAAGTCCGCAGATGGAAAAATCAAGATCTTCGGTGTAGGCTCCAATACCATCCTGCGATAACGAAATGATATGACAATATTCTTCTTCTAAAGTCGACAGGGTCACATTAGGCACAGATCGATAATTTAACACCGGTTCTCGCATTGTGGAGTTATAAACACGTGTCGGAAATGACTTTTGACGGCAAGTCTGTATGTTGCCAAAAGTATCTTGAAAAGTAAAATTATATTCTACATCCACCCTATACTGCAATCCGTTGATCTGAGCATCACAAGTCGCTTCCACGCCTACATAAGCCACCATAATGGCATCTGTTATACCTTCTAGCAGGAAGGAGGGCTTCAATGGATCAGGGTCGAGATTACTAATTGTCGTACCAGAATAATGCGTCAGTTCAAATCCCGCATATTGCATCCCTTGGCTAAAGGTCAGGGTCATCTGGGCACCCAATATATCGCCGGGTTCTTCTATAAAGATGACATAGGCCAAAGTGTCGGGTCTTCCACACATCACAAGCTCGTCAGTATTGGCAAATCCTGCAACATCGATGAGTTCTACTGTTTTGATATCTGGGCACAGAGCCATTGGGTCCATCACTTTGAGTTGCGACTCTACCTCGTAGTCAGTTGGTACAGTATGCATACTGATTTGACTTTTGAGGGCTTCTATTTCTTTTTGGATTTTTGGTAAAGAATTTTTATCCAGATTCTTTAGTTTGTACAATGCATTGAGTTGCTCTAGGAGCGGAGCGATACTATCAAGAGTTTCTGGTTGTGCAATTTGATAAACAGTAGTATAGGAATTTTTATTTTCATCACTTGCTTGATAAGCAACAACTGCCAATATTGAAAATGAGAAAATAGAGATACTTAGCCCTAAAAGTGACTTTAACATAACACCGAAATTTGAAAAAATGACTTGACCTTAATAAACACTAGCTAGACGCTTCCCATAAGACATAGGAATCTAGCGTCTAGGACTATCTTAGCTTTTCTGTTGTGGGATGGATATTTTAGGGTGTAAAAAGCTGATATCCAACTACGAATATATAACAATAATTCATAATATGTTATTTTTAGTAATTGCTCCTAGTTCCAATACAGGAGCTTTAGAAGAGCTCTACTCACTAAATTCTATTGCTTTAAAAATTATGGCGCCTGACGAAATGGGATGTTGGTAAGATCAGATATTCCAATAGCTCAACGATGTGCACACATAAGCGAGAAAACTTAAGTAATCAATTTTCCATTATACAAAATCTGGAGGTTATCGGCCTTGCTGCTTTTATCAAGGCCCAACGTAAAACTGGCGTGACTACGTTATTCTTATCACGATTGAGGCTAGTAGGCTTTACTTTGATTCCTAGCAAAGCTTATTGATTTCGGATCAGCGTCAAGATTGTAAGGTTCTATAAGATTGCTAGGGACATAAAAAAAGGCATCACGAATGTCGTAATGCCTTTTTGCCTTTGGGATAAGGGAGTAACTATACTATAGTTATCTCATTATATAAAGATCAAGTATTGTGCCGAAATGGCCTACAACCACTTAGAGTCTTATCATTTTGAAATCATAGACACCAGCTGCTGTCACCATTTTGATATAGATCACGCCTTTACTGTTTAAGTTGTCTCCATCAATTTGGATTCTACCTTTCCCTGAATTATAATATCCAGACTTGGTGTGTAGAAGTTTCCCTTGCGTATCGTAAAACTGAAACTCCACATCGCCCGCTTCTGACAAGATAAACTCAATATCTGTGTAGTGGACAAATGGATTTGGATTAGCGTTAAGAATTTTATTTGACCTACTAGACGCATTTACCTCTAAGTACAGAGGTACCTCTTCATTGTATCCTCTATAAGCTTCCGCTCTCGTTAGGTCAGAATTGAGCTCAAAACTAGAAGCAGTAAAGCTGCCCTTAGCCTTTACATCTATTTCAAACAATACTACATCCGAGTCATAATCTTTTACTTCCTTATCGAAGACGCTAAAGGACATTGCGCCAGAAGTATGATGTACATTGTCATCTGTTATGGTCACTGCTGCTGATCGCACCCCAGTAATCTCGACTAGATTGTCATCATAGGATAAAGTTCCTTGAAATCCTGAAATCCTTTCATAATTACTTGCAGTTATAACAAGCGTCTCCGTCTGCCCCTCTGACATTGACAACTCCTCTATATGAAGCACGAGCGGCCATCTCTGAGATCTAAGATCGATATGCGCCTCTCTTGCATAAGAGACAAAACTGTTATCTACATCTCCAATCTTTACTCCAATAAAATCCACATCCATATCGCTAGAGAGTGAGGTAATCGTATAAGATTCAAACAAGGAACTACTCCAAGGATTCGTCTCATCTGCAAACTCTCTAGTTGTATCAAAGAATCTCCAACTGGTATTTTCAGGTAGATCATCGTAGATACCTAGGATAAGTTTTCGCAACTCTATCAGGTCTAAGCCATCTATACCTTCACTAGAATTGACGTCCGCAGCTAGTAGTTTGTATGGACTATCTAGCGGCTCGATGTCCAGTATATGTCGTTGGATAAGAATTAAGTCCAATGTACTGACCCCATTAAGATAGTCAACATCTTTCTCAGGTACAACTTGATATGAACCACCTAACGGCATAGGATCAAAGGCATATTGTCCTTCACTATCCGTCATTTCTTGACCCATTACAGGGCCCATATCAACAGAAACTTCTTCTACAATTTGATGATCTTCTGTCTGTACTCTTCCGCTGACAGTCACTAAATTGCCCTGAACCGGTGTACCACAATCGACAGTCAGCGTCGTGATGCAACTGCCTTTTCTTGTAATATCGTGAGCAGGATCTAGCATCACCCAGAGTGATACGGGTTGCGTAAGCGAAGTGCCACATAGATGTGTAATCGTATTTTGCGTGCCATCTTCGCTGAAGCTCAATATCAAATCGCTCGCAGGGTGACATTGGTGCGAGCTGCCTGCATTTATATCTGAAGGAAATATAGTTGCTGTCTCTCCAGCACCTACCGTTACCGTATAATTGGATAAACAGACTGGCTTGGGCGCCTTTGTACTTTCTACAAAAAAGGTTTGGCTAAAGCTACCAGATGCATTACAACCATCACTGGCTGTCCATTGCATCCTATACTCTCCCACTGGCAATACGCCAGTGAATGTATAGTCCGATCCTGTAGCAACCACAGCATTCTGATCTACATTTACTAATGAATAAGACCATACTAAGTTAGCTGTACATCCAGAAGTAGCTGAGGCAGAAACGGTAAGACTTCGCTGACAATCTAGAGAGGCTGTCAGGAAGGTCAATGGAGAACTCGCCGTAACAACTGTCATCGCATCTCCAATAGTAGTAATACGCTGTACTTGCTGATAAGTCTTAAAGGTACCATCTGCAGCTCGACTGCACCAATCTATTACTGTCCACGTTCTTGTGACACTGAGACAACCAGACTGTCCTACCACTACATCATCAAAATCAAAACCGAGCTGTGAGCAAGTACCTGAACTCTGAATCGTCGGCGTAGAACCTAAAGCCGTAGGCAACAGTTGTGCAACTGAACAAATACCACTTAGGTCTAAAATATCTTCTGGCCATACGATATTGGCATCGACAGGTGATTGATTCTCTACGATTATCTGTTGGTCACACGTCGCCAAAACTTCTGTACTCGTTTGCAGACTAAAAGTCTTTATGACTGTCCCTAATCCACAAACATTTAAGTTGGAATTATTGAAAGTCGTGATCATTGTGCCTACGTCTTGGCAATCACCAGTTATGCCCACAGTACCTGTATCCAAACTCTCTACGTCAGTCATACAATCTACTGTAAGATGAGGAGGACAAGTCAGCACCGGGGCAAAACCTTGTACTTCTACTCTGACCATACAATCTGAAGAGTTGCCTCCTGCATCGATCGCTCGAAAGACGACCATCTCTTCGCCGCCCATATCCATACAACAGAACTGTACATAAGGTGTACAGAGATCCTCTTCGCTAAGGTAAGAGACGCCATCTATTATTGTTCCTGACAGATTAGATAAAGGGCAAGCTACTTTATAGTTAGACATTAAAACATACTCTATACCGTTGACTACAGTATCCACTGGCAAGTTTCTATATAGCTCCAAATCGGACATCCTTACAGCACAAGTGGTTATAGCGCTGCATTCGTCCCAACTACCATCGTCGAAGGTCTGTGATCTTACAAGCGTCTGTCCAGAAGAACCCATACTCACTACCGTCGTCTGCTCACAAATAGCTACGGGTTGGATACCATCTTGTAAGGTGATATCAATGGTACAAGTTTCTCTGTTCCCACAGTCATCTGAGATTTCATAAGTGACTTCATTGAGACCATGTACGAGATTAACTTCTATACCCTCAGCTACGGAACCGTCCATCGTAAAAACGCCTAGAGGCGTAAAGGCTCTAACATTTACTCCATTGAGACAAGCATCAGAGGCTTGTACACCTGGTATGCGTGCCGCACTGCCGCAGTCATTATCAGAACTAAGTGTCAGATCATTAGGACAGACAAATTCTGGTGCAACATCATCTATGATTTCTATGATATGCGAAAATGGATTTTGAGAAATTTCTTCTCCGCAAGTCCATTCTAATACTTCCCAGGTACGAACAAGCTTTGTAGAACAACCTATTTGTGGAAATAAAAGATCGGTGTACGTGACAAAAGTATTACAGAGTTGCTGCGCCTCTATAGGCACTGGAGCCTCATCTGACAAAAAGAAGGCATCAGGTCCATTAGGATCATTGGGATTACCAAAGGGTATCAAGGGTATTATTGTACCCGATCCCGTTCCTGATCCAGTGGGAAAAGGGGTCGTACCTGTACCCGAGCCTGTTCCAGAACCCGTCAGTGCACCACCATCTAAGTAAGGGACACCTATCTCTGTGACATCAAAATCTGACGGCACCCAGGGGATAGGAATAACCTGCCCATCTAGCTCATACGTGAAGTAGTTATCTAGGTCACTACAGTTTATCGTTGTTGTACCTTGTGGGTATTGTAAGCTACTAAAGTCAACACGTTCCAACAAGATGCGTTGGCTACAAGTAGCAGTATTTCCGTTACCATCGGTCGCTTGGTAAGTTCTTATAATTTCATTGGTATAAGGGGTATCACATTCTGTGACATCCGTAATTGTCTCATTAGTAAGACTTATCGTAAAGGTCTGTGCGATACAATTACTCCCACCAGATACTGTAGCAGGTGGCAAGACATCTAGTTGTGCACAGGATATGGTCAAGTCCTGACAGCCATTGAAAGTGGGTTGCAATTTATACTCTACATTGATGTTACCCCAGCAGGCATTTCGTTGACAACTTGCAGTCAAGTTGGACACTTCATATCGAACGGTTGTATTGAGGTGACTCAAATCTACGGTAGTACCATCGATTTCATTTCCGTGAGCATCTGTGAGGATTATTTCGTACTGCGATGGATCCTCTACCGTTGCTGGAAACAACATTTCTGGTGTGACCTCAGCATTACAATTTTCACTTAGACTAAGATTAATAGAGCCCAAGCACAGTAAGGGCTGCGTCGAGCAACTGTTATCAGAAAGATTAACATTGTCAAAGGCCACTGCGACCTCACCCGTCATTGTAGGCGGCACAGAGGTCGTAAAGCACAACTGTATGTTCTGGCAATTATATTCTGTCAAGTCCACATTATTAAGTGAGGCGGAAGTGCCCGGCTCTAGCGTATTTGCTGCGGCAGACTCGGTTAATAGAGTGATCAGATTGCCCTGATCATCTATGATTGTGACCTCCAACAAGTTATCTATCCCCGCTAAGCCTCGTGTATCATAAGCAACAGCATAGTCAAAATCTAAGCCTGCCTCACAATTAGAAAAGGTACAGGAATAGCAAGCCGCTACCGTACCTGACTCTGAAGCATCAAAGCTGTGCAAGGCGAAACAAGAGTTGTCTATCGTCAACAGATTAAAATCATCCGCCGGCCTAAAAGGGCTACAAGAGACGGAAGCATTAGCTGATTGGCCGAGGATCGTCCAACTTGTAAAATCTCCAGATTCAAATTGCTGGTTAGTCGTACATTGACTCAGGGCGCCATCTACATTAGAGAAAAAGAATAAGGCCATCAACAAACCTGTTAGGGCATACGGTCGTGGCTTACGCGTACTGCGTTGTGGACGAGGCAGACTTCGTCCAGGGATAAATCGGTGTTCGGACATCATGGATTCATTTAAGTAACTAGGCATTGTTACCAATACCTAACTAGCTCTATAATTAGTGTAATCTTCGTGATTGCTTTTGGGAAACAAACACAAAGCTTACGCTATAAGTATACAAACATATTATAAAATAATGTAATATGTAAAATTTAACATAAAAAAGGCAGCCCCTTCCATCAAGAGGCTGCCTCAAACTATCATGCTATTCTAAAAACTGTATCCTTATAGGACAATCATCCTGTATTCTGTAATATCTCTATCGGTGGCCATTCTTATATAGACGACACCTGTAGTCTGTAATCTTTCTCTTTGTATCTGCAATTGATTGATGCCACTATCGAAGGTTCCTTCTTGAACATCGAGGACTTTTCCATCCATATCATAGAATTCAAATCTGACCAGCCCTGCATTTGGAATAGAGAACTGCAATTGCGTTTCTTTGACAAATGGGTTAGGATAGAGTGATAAGATTTCTGCCGACTCTATCTCTGATGACTGCATATCTAAAGCAAGTCTATTGAAGTCTTTATCATAGGCTTCTGACTTTGTTATCTCAGAATTCAATTCAAATAGTCTAGATGAATTTATCGCCGTCTTAGCAAGCACCTGGATCTCAAATAACACCTCGTCCGTTGTTATAGACTGACTCGCACCGTCATAACTAAAGGTCAAAAATCCTGACCTACCGGCATAAATATGTTCATCACGAATATCAATAGCGTCACCATTCACAGACAAAATTTCTATCTCATCTGCATCGTAAGCCATAGTCGTCTGCCAGCCTCGTATATCAGAGTAGTTGGCAGCAGTGACTGGTATAGTCTTCACCTCTCCTGCACCAATACTGTGTGGAGGTGTAGTGAAATTAAGCGCGCTATGCGCTGGTGTTTCATTTGTGTCGAGATTAGCAATCACATCATTACTGACATCGCCAATCTTTACGCCAATGAAATCTAGATATAGATTATCACTAAATCCGATAATGCTGTACCACTCAGGCAATTGTCCTAACCAAGGATTAGTAGGTTGTGCAAAGGTGTGGTCAGCACTGATAAATCGCCAGCTTTCATTCTGAGGTAATTCATCATAGATGCCAAGTACCAACTTTCTTAACTCAACTAAATCAATACCATTGATCTTCTTACTATTATCAATATCTGCAGCTATCAATTTATAAGGACTATCTAGGGGTTCTATACCCAAGATGTGTCTTTGTATCATGATGATATCTATTGTACTGACACCATTGAGGTAATCATTTTCATACTGTGGTATGACTTGGTAGTCGCCACCTACAGGCATATCAAGGAAGGCATACGTACCGTCTGCATCCGTAATATCTACACCGGCATTGGCTTCGAGCCTCACATTGACTCCCTCTATTGTCTGGCTTGTCTCTGTCATAACATCTCCTGCTACAAACAAAATATTTCCATTGAGACAAGTAGAACCGCCCTGGATATCAATAAGTCCTGTACAGAAATCTTGTGCACCTGTAAATACATCAGTGACATAAAGTCTCACTTCATTTAATCCTCTGTTAGTACAGTCATATATTCTGACTTTGTCCGTAGTATCTGGAGAAAAACTGAATGTTATAGGATTATTGCAATTAGGATAACTTCCCGCATCAAAATCACTAGCCCATAACTCGACTGAATCAAAATCAATCTGTCCATCACCATCTGTATCATCACCCACGAGTGCTGCACTCAAGCCATTATGACAAACAGGTGTTGGCGGTGTATCATCAAACACAGCTAAGACTTGGATATCTGTATCTTGATTTCCACAACCATCTCTTACAATCCACTCTACCTCATAGTTGCCGACTGGGAAGCTTGCACTGAGCGTAGATGATGACCCTGTCGCTACGACCAAGCCGTTTCTATCTCTCACTGTATATGACCAAACAAGACTAGAGATACAATCATCCGTAGCGGATCTTACAATTAGCACCTCACCGCTTTGGCAATCACTATTGTGGCTATCTATGGTGATCGGCCCACTCGGACTTATCACTGGAGCAATGGTATTTCTCAATCTTAGAATCTGTGGTTGCGGTATCACAAATACCTCAAACTCATTGCCTATAGTCGAGCACCAATTGACTGCTGTCCAGGTCCGCTCAATAAATACGCAAGATGAAGCACTCGGTCCATTATTGATGACCTTATCTACAAAATCAAATCCTAACTGACTACACCCATCTGAGCCAAAAACAGTCGGAAATCCAAATCCATCAGGCAGTAGCTCTGGCGCCAATAAGCCCAGGCCAGCACAACCACTATTTTCTTCATAGTCAAGAGGCCAAGTGATACTGTTGGCAGTAATAGGAGTCGCATTCTCAATCGTAATGTTTTGCGTACAACTTTCTAGTGTGTTGCCGTGCGCATCTGTAAATTTAAATGTTCTCTCAAGCGTACCTATCCCACAGAGATTGACATTGGATTGTACAAGCTCTTCAGGAATTTGAATATTGGCACAAGCACCCCCAATTGAAGGTACACCAAAGGTTAATCCTAAATTATTGATATCATATCCTTGCGAACAATCCACCGTGACATCAGCAGGGCAGGCCAAACTCGGCGTCAGCTTATTCTGGACTTCAACAGTGACCATACAGACACTTTGATTGCCCCCTTTATCTACTACTCTAAATGCCACCATCGTCTCTTCGCCATCAGCATCTGCACAACAGAACTCTACATAGCTGTCCCAATCAAGAGCTAGACTATCACACTGAGTATCCATTCTTCTCACCTCCATACGCTCTATTCCACACTCATCAAAACTTCCGTTATCAAATACAGAGGCAGGAACTTTATTCTCAGAAAGCGTGCTTAGAGAAACCACTTTAGTCTGATCACATATAGCTACGGGTTCGGTCTGATCTTGGACCGTTATCGTATAACTACAAGTTGATCTGTTGTAGCATTCATCTGAAACAGTAACATTAATTACATTTTTACCAAAATTCAATTCTGCTGGTGCACCATCCCCTTCCACTATACCTAAAGGTGTCTGAGACGAAACTATAATCTCATCACCACATAAGTCCGTAGGATTAATCAATGGCAACAAAACACTGCCTGTGCAAGCCTCATTATTAGTAACAACGATATCTTCTGGACAAGTGAACTCTGGAGCCACATCATCAATTATATCGATATACTGAATACTGCTGGTGACCAACTCACTCGTACACCACCATTCACTCAGCTCCCAATTTCTTATAATCTGTCTTTTACAGTTTCCATTTACACTTGGAAAAATTATATCTGTATAAGTCAATTGTGTATTACAGAAAACAGGTGTATCGTTTCCTTTAAAGAAAGTTGACTCTACCGTAGGATTGTTAGGGTCACCTGTTTCAAATATAAATACCGCTCCTCTTTCTGGAATCAATGGGAAGGCGCCACGTCCAGATCCATCTGGGCAGAATAGGTGCTCTCCCGAAACAGGATCATTTCCACTGAGTTGTGCTACATTATTATTGTTATCAAACAAATAATCTCTAGAAGCACTCACTCCACAAATAATGGGCAGACCGTTATTAAGACCAAAGCCAGTTCCCGATCCAGTTCCAGACCCCGTACCAAAACCCTGGAAGTACCACGGCAACGGAAGCCCTTCGCTATCAAAAACTAAAGTCGTATCGCTACAACTTAGCGTAGAATTGTCAGGCCAAATAATTTCAGTAGGGTCCAACCTAGCTAAAGCCACATTTTGCTGACACTGCTTAGAATTACCAAAATTGTCTGTAACCAGATAAGTTCTAGTGACTGTTGCAGTCATCGCTTCATCACAACTGAGATGTGTCTTTTCTTGGCTAAGCAATTCGACCTCGATACTTCCACAACCTGTATTAACTGGTTCGAAGAAGTTATGAAAATCTAACGTCGCACAAGGAATCGTATCATCTGGTGGACAAGCCACACTTATTGCTGCTTTGAATTCTACAGAAACTGTACCCCAACAACAATTATCTTCGCAACAGATCATATAAGTAAAAGTTCTACCTACATCATCTATTGTGAATAAATTAGTAACTGGCCTATTGAAGTCATCAGTAATAATGATCTCAAAACCCTCCGCACACATTTCGTTTCCAACCAAAGCCATTTCTGGTGTAACAGAACCTGTGCAGGTAGTGGGGTCCAATGAGAAATTAATATGATTGATACAAGCCAAATCATTTTGCGCCTCCAATGTTGGATGCAGCGCCACCATAGCCATCACTATCAACACTGACAGTAATCCAACTTTGTTGATAACCCAACTAAAAGTATGACGGGCAAGACTTGTTAGAACTAACTCTTTATTCATCGTTAATATCTATAAAATTTTAAAAAAGGATATATATTAAAGTAGGATCATTCGGAACTCTGAAATCTCACCTTGAATGCGCATTCGGACATAGACAAATCCTGTAACGGATAACTGATCCCTACTGACACTCAAGGTATTGATACCTAACTGAGAGTGAACAGTTGATGCATATAGCAAGCGACCATCAAGATCGAAGAATTCAAACTCTGCTGGCGCCTGATACGCCGAGAAATATTGTAGCTCAGCATTATCAATAAATGGATTAGGATTTACTGACAATATTTTAGATTCATCCTTGAGGTATTCTACCAACTCTATATCAGAGATAGAATAATCTGCTTGATAGGCCTCCGACTTCAATATTGTAGAAGAAAACTGCATAACATCCATAACAGAAGTATTGTCTTCTCTTGCCCTCACAACTAATTCAAACAGTGGTGTACCATAGCCAACCTCCTGAGCAATCTCAGAGTGGTAACTAAAAGTAACATGACCACGCTCGTCGTCAATACTAAAATTTGATTCCGTAAGAGGAAGTGCCTGAGGTAAGACATCAATAATTTCTAAAGCCGTATTATCAAACTCTAGGGTCCCTTGCCATCCTCTGAGGTCTTGGTAATTGCTAGAATAGACCATTACAGAATTAGGTACACCTAAGTCCATCTGATGATCTGCAATAGCGAAATCAACAACAGTACTCGATCTTGAATTTAATTGGTCGTCAAAATTCAAGACAGCATCATTATTGACATCTCCTATCTTGACACCCACGAAATCAACGACCATATTATTAGTCAGATCTATCAGCTTATACGTTTCAGATATATCAGCGGACCACGGATTATATGGATCTACAAACTGATAATCTGCAGATACAAATCTCCAACTATCATTTAATGGTAGCTCTGAGTATAGACCTAAGATGAGTTTCCTTAACTCTACTAAGTCCACTCCATTGATCACTTGGTTATGATCGATATCCGCTGCGATATACTTATATGGACTATCTAGTTTTTCTATATCCAAAATATGTCTTTGTATCATTATAAGATCCAAAGTACTGACACCATCTAGATGATTGGAATCCTTAATTGGACTTATCTCATAGTCTCCACCGACAGGCATTTGTGGAAAGGCATATGCGCCATTGGTGTCCGTCATTTCCATTATGGAAGTGTTATCTAAATGAATCTCGACATCTTCTACTTCTTGCTGTGTTTCTGTCAGTACTTGACCAGCCAAAATAGCTGTAGCTTGTTGCGGACAATCACCATCATCTTGTATATCAATGAATGTGATACAGAAATCTTGTGCGCCTGTTGAACTATCAGTAGCCCACATCTCAACGATATTTCTACCTAAGTCCGCACAGAAGAAACTCTTACGCGTATCCATTGTGTCTGATGAGAAACTAAAAACAATCTCATTGCCACAATTAGGATAACTACCCGCATCAAAATCTGAAGCCCATAAGTCTACTTTCTTGACATCGGGAAGGCCATCACCATCTGTATCCCAGTCTATCAGCTTTGCACTCAGCCCATTGAGGCATAGAGGCGTAGGCGCTTTGAGACTTATAACTTGCACATTCTGTATGTGGAAATCCGAGTTGCCACAACTATCAAATACTCTCCACTCGATAGTATAATTGCCTACAGGATACTTACCATGTATTTCTGGCTCAGTCCCTGTCTGTACCAAGGCACCATCAGCCGTTTGTCTGATCGAGTAGGTCCACGATAATGCATTGCCGCAATCATCTGTAGCTGACCTGACGATATCTACTCGCCCACTATTACAATCCACTTCGAGACCAGAAAAAACCAAGTCCGTAGCGGCATCCATTACTGGTGCAGTTGTATTTCTAATTTTTATGAGTTGTGGTCTCGGTATGACAAAAGTACTGAAGTCACCTCCAGCTCCACACCAGTTCAAGACCGTCCAAGTTCTTTGTATAATAGTGCAGTCTCCTGAGTTAGGGTCAGCAGAAAAAATCTGATCCGTAAAATCGTGACCCAACAAAGCACAACTCTGTGATGTGCCAGAAAAAGTTGGAAAAGCAAATGGTGCTTCAAGATTATCAGGTGTCAACAGCGCAGCATCACACAGGTCTGTTACTTCCAAGTCTTGAGGCCATACGATATCAGCAGCAGTAAATGGATTATCGTTAGTGACTGTTATGTTTTGTCGACATTCAGCAATAACATTTCCGTTAGTTCCTTGCAACTGAAATGTTCTGACCATCACGCCTACACCACACTGATCAAAAGCATCTTCCAATAATTCGATAGGCTCTGATTGATCACAATTGGTATCCGTTGTAGCAAATCCAAAAGTCAATCCCATATTCTGTGAACTATACGTCTCATTACAATCAATAGTCATATCTGGTGGACAATTGACTATAGGATTAGACTTATCTTGAATCTCGACATAGACAATACATTCACTGCTATTGCCACTTGCATCTATAACTCTAAACTCTACGGGCACTGTACCCGCTATGGCATCTGCACAACAGAAGTGTGCATAGTCACCCCACTCTATAGCTTCTGGACCACAGCTCGTATCTTGTCGCTTTACCTTTATCTTATCTATACTACAGTCGTCATAACTCCCAAAATCAAATACCTCTGCAGGTACTTTTGTGACGTCACCGCCTCGCAATGAAATAACTTTTGATTGCTCACAAATGGCAACTGGATTGGTATAGTCTATAATTGTATAGTTGATTGTGCAACTAGAACTGTTATTGCATCCATCGCTAACGATATAAGTAATAGCATTGCTCCCCGCATTAAGATCTACCAATTGGTTATTACCTGTGACGGTTCCATTAGGATACTCCATAGTAACCGTTATATCACCACCACAATCATCAACTGCAACTATATTAGGCATCTGAATATCAGCGCCACAGTCTACATTGGTGCTTATGGTCAAGTCAGAAGGACAAGTAAACACAGGAGCTCTATCATCGATGATCTCAATAATCTGGACAGAGGTAACGTGTAATTCTTCATCACACCACCACTCATATGCTTCCCATGTTCTTAATATTTTTCTTTTACAAGTGTTTTTTCCTGTAGGGAACTCCGTATCGCTGTAGGTTAATACTGCCCCACATAGATTAGACAAATTTCCTTTAGCAACTTCTACCTCAAATGGATTATTGACATCACCAGTTTCAGTAATGATGACACCTCCTCCTTCTGGAAATAATGGAATTCCGAAGGTACAACCACCACCTACACCAGTAGAAGTCGTCACACCGCCGCCTGTACTTGTTGTGGTACCGCCACCAGCTCCAGCGCCTCCAGTCGTTCCTGATCCAGTTCCAGAACCTGTGCCACCTCCAGAACATAACATTCCAGAATCGATAATTTCTATTGTGTTCTGACAAGTAGCAACCACAGTTGCCCCATCTAGAAGATAAAGTGTATACGTATTGCTACCAAGTGTGTTACAATCATAATCTAGTGCCGACACTGAGCTTGTCGCACTAAATGACAATGAAAAATCACCAGCGACACAACTTGCGCTCACAGAAGGATTGGTCAGACTCAGCCCGATAGTAACCATTCCATTAGCATCCAGACTTGTGATCACAGAGCCACAATCATTAATGGCTGGAACACCAGAACTTGGACACATATAAGGAGACTCTATTGTATTGCTACATATAAATGGTACACCAAAAACAGATAAAGAATCTGTTAGTGAATTAAAAAACCAAGGCAAAGGAAAATTATCCTCATCGTAGAGAATATTCTCATCGCTACAATTGATCGTTGTAAATTCCGGGAATATTATTTCCGAAATAGGTACACGTCTTAAGTAGATGTCGTGTGAGCAGAAATTTGTATTGCCAAATTCGTCTACTGCTCTGTAGGTTCTTGCAACAAAGGCTTGATGATCTGGATCACAATCCAAGGCATTATGTACTTCGTTAATCAAGTCTATAGACACAGATGCACACAAGTCTTCTGGTAGTGGCAACTCAAATGATTCTAAGCCATTGCACTCTATCGTTAAGTCTGGAGGACAAACTATCTGTGGCCCTTGCTTATATTCTACGAGCACATTTCCCCAGCAAAAATTATTGCATTCGTTCTCCGTAACTTTAAAAGTCAAAAGTTTATTGACGTGAGAAATGTCGACAGTGTTGTTAGGAATAATTTGATTGTGCTGATCGAACACAACCACAGAATAGCAGATTGTATCTCCGACTGCGATACTTTTTCCGCCCATCCACGGGGTGATCTCTGCTTCACAACCCGTGCCGAGAGATAAATTTATCTGTCCAGTACAGCTGATAGAACAATTGGTATCACATTGGCTCTGAGCAGTCTGATGGAAACTGACAAGACAGAATAAGACACACAGTCCTCTTAAAGTATTAAAATACTTCATGATAGTTTTCTTAAGTGTTAGCAATAATATCTACCCCTAGCGTAGTGCATTACTATACCAGTGATAGCGCCCATATGGACGTACAGTTTTTAATTCCAAACTTTGTTTGAATAGAAAATTATTATTGGAGGGATGAATTCAAGAACATGAATCCATTTTTAAAGAGATGTCGAGATGATCGTCGCCTAGCACAAGCAACAACATCCTTAATGACGTATCGTCTAGTTTTCGTTAACTCCTAAATAAAGATCTATTTAGGGTCTATTTATCAGGTAGGTTATGAAGAGAGTAACCCTTCACAATGCAAACATAGGAACATATTAAAGAAAAACAAAATATATTATATAAATCTTTCTTTAATATTTCCGTTACTGGTTTTCAGGAGACAATTACTCAAACATCCGCCCTAGACTAGCCTGTCTGTGGTATAAGCCTTCTTGCTCCATAAGGACCTCATGTGCTCCTTGTTCTACTATCTTACCCTCGCTCAAGACATAGATTCTGTCTACCTCTTTGATGGTACTGAGTCTGTGTGCGATCAAGATACTTGCCCTGTCCTTCATCAAGACGTCAAGAGCATCTTGCACGAGCTTCTCAGATTCTGAGTCTAGAGCAGAGGTGGCTTCATCTAGTAATAAAATAGCAGGATCCTTGAGTATGGCCCGAGCAATTGCTATGCGCTGACGCTGACCACCCGAAAGCTTGACACCGCGCTCCCCTATCATCGTATCAAAGCCCTCAGAAAACTTATCTATAAACTCTATGCAGTTGGCCTTTGTCGCAGCCTGTCGCACTTCCGCATCAGTAGCATCAGCTCTGCCATATAGAATGTTATCCTTTATAGACCCAGCAAACAAGATGACTTCTTGCGGCACGAGGGCAATGTTTTTTCTGTAACTCCTTAGATCGTAATCATAAATGTCCCTTCCATCTACTTTTATCTGACCCTCACTTATTCCATAGAAGCGCAGGAGTAATTGTATTATTGTCGACTTGCCCACACCACTAGGCCCGACCAAGGCTATCTTTTCTCCCTTCTGTACCTTTAAGCTTATATCCTTGAGGATAGGCAAGTCTGGCCTTGAGGGGTAGGCAAAGCTGACCTTCTCCATCTCGAGGCTACCCTTGACCGTATCTCTCTGCGTCGCTGCTATTATCACTTCTGGGTTAAGCCCAAGTATTTCTTTAATCCGTTCTGTAGCCCCTATCGCGCCAAACAGCTCTGTGGTAAAGCTCCCCAAGCCAGCAATAGAAGCCCCGATCATAGAGGTAATCGTGACAAAGGAAAGCAGCTCACCAGCTGTCATCGTCCCTGACTGCAACATCCGAGCCCCCATATATATAATGAAACAGATCGCTCCAAAAAATACGGTCAATATAAAGAACGAAAACCAAGCCCGCGCCCCAGCATACTTCAAGGCGACCTTGACGGTCTTCTTTACAGTACCTTCATATTTTGCGACTTCCTGATCTTCATTGGCAAAGGCCTTGACAACCTGTATACCTTGTATGGTTTCTCCAAGTATAGAGTTAGACTCTGCTAGGTACTCTTGTCTCTTCTTGGATAACTTCCTTATAGTCTTAGCAAAAAAGATGGCTATGAGAACAACCACTGGAATGGTCAGCAACATTACCAAGGCCAATCTAGGGGTCATCACGACCAAGAAGCCTATACCAACAATCAAGGTGATGATCTGCCTAAAGAATTCTACGAGTGTTACTGAGAACACGCTATAAAGCTTACTCACATCTGCGCTTACCCTACTGATCAAGTCACCACTCTTATTTTCTTCAAAGAAAGTAATGGGCAGAGTAATCATCTTAGAGTAGACGGCTTTCCTGACATCGGCTATACCATTTTCGCTGACCTGCGCCGTGAAGACTACACGCAAATAGGAGAAGACACCCTGAAAGACCAACACCACTACAAGTAAGAGTCCGACCTTATTGATGGTGATAGGAAATTCGGATTTGCCCTGCGCTACATCGATAAGCAGCCCTACAAAGTAAAAAATGGCATAAAATGACAGCGTAGACAAGAAAACCAGCAACAATGAAGCGAAGAAGTACCATTTGTAAGGCTTCATATACTCGAAAATCTCAAGGGTCTTCTTGAAGTTTTGCCAAGTCATGGGCACCTTAGGTACATCTGGATCTGGACCGCCTCTATGTCTTCTTGCCATTAATTGATATTGCTGTGAATAGGGAACAAAACTATCCTAATTGACAATATTAGTCCGTATGGTCTATTAGATATTTAGAACAGTGGGCCTACTTCTTACAATATGGTGATGTATATAGCATTGCAACTGCAAATCTAGATTGGAGATCTTGCATAAGGGGGCTATATGAGAGTTCTAATGCATTTATCAGCATCATGCTAAAGAGCAACCTTAGGGAACCTAGGGCTTATAATGGCGATACGCCGATAGCCCTACTGCACCTTATTAAGAAATGAAGAATACATCCATACCGACTTCTCTTGCAGACTGATATAATCACTCATCAAAGCATTGGTGCCTTCGTCACCAGCCTCACCTGACATATGCAGAATATCTCGTTGCAATATCAAGATAGTCTTGAAAGAAGATAAAATGTCTTCTACTGCTTTTACGCCATCGCTTACTTTAGGGCTTTCCACTACTCTAGAAGTCGTCCGGTACTCCGAATAATTATGCTTTGGCGTATGGCCTAAGGTCAATATTCTTTCTGCAACTTCGTCGATCTTAAGCAGTAAGTCGTTATATAACTCCTCAAACTTTAGATGGAGCTCAAAGAATTTGTCTCCTTTTATGTTCCAATGATAACCACGGGTATTCTGATAGAATATAGAATAGTTGGCGAGTAGCTCATTAAGTTTGTCTGCTAGGTGTTGCGCTTGATCTTTGTCGAGTCCTATCAAGTTTGTATTGTCCATATTGGTTGTTTTTTGAACTGAATAAAAATTAGCTTCAGTCACGTATCATTCTTCAGTATAAATTATAAATACTTTATAGTCTCTATTTGTTTAGCACTTACACTACAAGTCTGGAGGCAATTGTTGGTCTATTGTAGCTCCTCGTGGCGTATCCACATCGTAGAGTTCTAGGTGCAGCATTCCTACAGTCGATATCTTATTGGGTTTGCCGCACCTCTTTTTTTAGTATGCGCAATTGACTTATTGACATACTGGTCTCGAATAAGCTTATCGGCGACCACTCCTTCAAAACCCCACCTGCTCCTTCTCTTATTATGAGGTGTTTCGACCTGGAACCATTGACTAATTTCAAATACTTCGATAATTATACCACTATACTCTGACAGTGCATACTTCGTGGATTTCCTTCTTGATTCACCTATTACCCAGGCCTTTCTAGTAGCTTCATATATACTATCACTATCTAGTCCTCGTTTGTACTTTTTATTAATGTTGACTATGATTACAGGATCACTTAGTTCTAACAGTGGCTTTGCGTTATAGGTTCTTATAATATCATCTGTAGACATCAAGCCTCTCTCACTAGAATTATGCCCTAGTACTAGATTCGTTAAGTTTAGACCAAATTTATTTCCGAATTCTATTAATGAAGATTCAATCTCAAAGGCTTCTTTTTCGGTTAGACCATGTCTAATTATACAGTACTCAACTTTCTGATTATGCTTTTGGATGGATCTTATCTTGTCGAGTTTTAAATCTGAATCATCTTTCTTGATTGCGCATTCGACATGACTAAAAACTCTATTGCCCATTCCCTTACCTATATAAAAAGGCCTCTGACTTATAGGGTCTATTAGAACGTAGACATAGAATCCTATTTTTTCAGAAGCAAGGGAATCAAATCTCATTTCGATGCTTGGTCTGAATTCAATAAATGAAGAAAGGCATAGCGTCATCTCTCTGAGACACAAAGAGAGACGAGATCGTATCTACTGTTAGTGACTGGGCTGCACTTATTTACTACTCACCGTTTTTGCCCATTCTATTGCCCCATCCACTTCTTGCCAATGGCGAGCATTATAATCACAGTAATAATTTGCCTCCTCTTTACTACCCAAGGTGTACCTATCTGATCGCATCTTTGATTTTCTACCTAATTGTCCAATTACAAATGGATTATGCTCTATTGCTTGCTTGAGTAGATTGATTGATTTTAAGGAATTAGATGACTTGATAAATTCATAAAGCGCATTGTTGAATTTAAAAAATATGCCCTCATCATCTTTATTTGCTTTTGAGTGCTTTTCGTATTTGACATATTCCTTTGCCTGCAACAAATGTGATGTCAGGATATATCTTACGCCTTGATTATCATTTGGATTGAGTTCAAGTAAATACTCAATTAACCTAATTGATTCGTCTATATTACCTGCGAGATATTCGCATTCAGATAGGTAGAATATACAGGTCATATAAGGCCTTGTTTCAAAAATGCCCCAAAAATGACCTTTGTGTTCTTCTTCATATTTCCCTCCAAATTGCTTCTTACCGACTTCTATTCCTTTTGCAAAAAATTCTCTCGCTTTGCTTGGATTATTTTGTTGCTCACCTAAATATTGATAGGCCATAATGCAATTGCTATCTAATTTAAGTGCCTCCTCCGCCAATTTTTTCCCTTTCGTTTTTGAAGAATCATAGGCTTGATAAACCATATCTTCAGCTTTTTCTCTGGTGCTTAAAACTTCCTCAGGAAATTCTGGTATTCCTTGTGATTGATATTTACTTAAAAACTCATTTACTTCCTTTTCATTTTTGAAGTTTTGAGTCTCCAAGAGTCTATTTAAATCTCTCATCAGTTTATCATTCTTCATTACTTTATTTTTTAGTTATGCTAATTGAGAAATGAAGATAATCGTTTGTGTCAAGATTTTACTTTTATCCGCCTTTAATCCGTATTAAAGATGTGATATTTTTTCTATTCGCTCTAACACGAACGTCTAACAGCTCCTAGCGTCCACCAACCTGAAAGAGCTATCTTCGCAGAAGTCAGCAGAGTACTTTACGCCTTACATTATTGCGCACTCCTCTAGGCGCACTATATTATTCTAACAGTTTCCCACTCCAATCAGAAATTTCAGATGTATCAGAAATCACTTTTTTTAATTCATCACTCATTGGTATCACTTCTTCTTTGCTGATAACTGCCTCTTGATTAGCATCCCAGGTTGCAGTAAAGTTGTTGAGATAATCCTTGTCATTAGTATCTTGATAGTCTTTTCTCTGATGAGCCCCTCTACTCTCTTTTCTCTCTATTGCAGATAAGATGGTCACTTCTGCCGAGGCAATAGAGCCTTCTAAATCAAAAGCGAGCATTAAATCTTGAAATCCTTCAGAATCGGGTCTTACATCTAGTTTGCTGAGTGATTCTTTTATTGATTTTATCTGCTGCACACCTTCTTTTAGCAAGGTTTCATTTCGCATGACACCACAGTTTTTCCACATAATATTTCTGAGTTCTCGTTGCAAGGGTCTTGCGACTAAGTCTCCAGTTTTTAGGAAAGAGTTGATTTTGTCGTGTGCTTTATTGATGCAATCATTAGACCTTATTTGATTGGTCAAGTTTATCGAATGATTAGCTGCAGCATGGCCTGCACGTTTTCCAAAAATGAGTATCTCCGCTAGAGAATTTCCACCTAATCTATTTGCACCATGTAGACCTCCAGCGACTTCACCAGCCGCATAGAGTCCTTCTATCCCCGTGCTGTGTTCATCTGGACTCACTTTGACCCCGCCCATAGAGTAATGAGCTGTCGGTGCTACCTCCATTGGTTTTTTCGAGATATCTATCATAAGCAGGTCTAGAAATTGTCGATACATTCGGGGCAATTTCTCAATGATATGATTTTTGTCACGATGGGAGATATCTAGATAAACGCCACCATTTTCGGTCGCTCGACCCTCCATTATTTCTGTATAATTAGCCATAGCGATTATATCTCTTGTCGACAGCTCCATTCGTTCTGAATCATACTTTTCCATAAATCTCTCACCCTTGCCGTTGATGAGTTTTCCGCCCTCACCTCTCACTGCTTCGGTCACTAGCGTACCGGCTATGCTTTCTGGGATAACCATTCCAGTAGGATGAAACTGCACCATCTCCATATCTGTCAGCGTACATCCAGCTTTTAGAGCTAAATAGAACCCGTCACCTGTATTTTCATTTCTTCTAGAAGAACTCTTTCTCCAAATCCTTGTATGGCCTCCCGCTGCAAGGATTACGGAGTCCGCCATAAACACTGTCCTCTGACCGTCCTTGATATTAAAAGTCATAGCACCAAAACAAGTATTGTCCTTGACCAATAATTCCGTCACATACTGAGAATCCAAAATGGGTATTTTGAGTTCTTTTGCCTTCTTCAATAGTGTGAAAAGGATTGATCGACCTGTGTAATCACCAGAATAACATGTCCTCCTGTAAGTATGTGCGCCAAAATATCTTTGGTCAAGCTGTCCATTTTCTAAGGTTGCAAAATTAGCACCCCAGTCGTGTATCTCTTGGACTAGTTCTGGTGCATCTTTGACCATTAACTCTACTGTCCGCGGTTCTGCAATATGATAACCTTCTATCATCGTATCCGCAAAGTGTTGCTGCCAAGAATCTTGGCTATCTACATTAGCTAAGGCAGCATTAATCCCACCTGCGGCAAGTACAGTATGCACATCTTCTTTTGCTCGTTTCCCGATTACCGTAACCTCTACTCCTGACATTTTCGCTTCTATTGCTGCTCGAAGACCTGCGCCTCCACTGCCGATGACCAGGACATTTGACAGTTGTGTATTATGTTTATTCATTTCTTATTTTTTGTTGTTTGTAAGGCCGTTGTTAATATAAGTCTGGAGTTTCTATTTTGTTCTAAGTTTTCGATACAATCTTAAGGCTAGATAATAGTGCAGTGATAACAGATTACAGCGCACAGAGAATGGAGACCGCAGAAAATCCTATAATCCCTTCATCCTATAAATCAGATCGAGTTCTTTTGATAATAGTGCAGAGATTACAGAGCAGAGCTAATAGAGTGGCAGAAAATTCTATAACCCGCATCCACAATAAGTGAAAAGCCTCCTATTTCACACAGGAGGCTTTCATTACTTTCCTATCGTTAGACTACGTTCTAGTCTTTGACAAATTTTCTAGTGTATACGACCCCACTCTTTGCTTGAGCACTGAGTAAGTACAGTCCTCCCTTTAGACCAGACACGTCAACCTTCTGCTCTGAGGCGTTATTGCTCTCGATGCGAGAGACAAGTTTTCCTTCTACATCTCTTATTTCGATAGAGACCCATTCTGCTCCTGTAGGACCACTTATCGTCAGCTTATCAGACGTAGGGTTAGGTGCTAGAGCTAAGGCTGTAGCACTAACGTCCTCGGTCGACGAGGGCTGGCCTTCTTGTACTAGAAAAGCATCTACATCAAACAGATCTAGTCCATTTGTCAACTCTAAGTCAAACTCAAAAAATACTTCTGATAAATCTGTGCCTTCGGGTACAGCATTGAAAACGTGCAACTCATACCGTTGCCAGTTGAAATCTGTATCATCAATCTCTAGGGCAGCTATTCTTTCTCCACCTATGATAAAAGTCGGAATCAGCTTGGCACCACTCGTAAACAATCTTGCACTAAAACTAATCGCTGGAAACGAAAGCTCAGACAGATCCATCGCTGGCGTCCTGATGCCTTCATCACTCATCGGGTCAAAATTCTGATAGAACTGAGTCCCCAAGTCTGTCTCTATATCATCATCGCCTAGGCGTTCCCAACTGGTATCTTCAGGCAGATCCCAACCTAGATCAAAATAAAAATCATCTTGGTAGCCGCGCTGTATCTCGATGACGACCTCATTATTCTGGACCAGTATCTGCTCTACTTTATGCAAATACCCCCAAGCCCCTATAGTGAACGTGTAGTCACCCACAAAGATGTTGGTACTAAATATTCCAGTATCATCCGTCACGAAATCAAAATCATAGCCTGGCCCATCTATTTCAACTTGGGCATCTGGAATCATCTCCCCAGTCGCTGCATCACGAACAGATACCGTCATATTGAGAAGTTCCGCAGGAAACATTTCCACTTTTAATTCTGTCACCTCCCCCTCTACAAGATCAACACTCATCTGAACTTGACGGTAACCATTTCTTTCAAAAATAACCGCCTGCATACCTGCTTCTGAGTGCCCCGATCTAAACTCACCAATGGCATCTGTGGTTGTAAACACTTCAGTGATGGGTATCCTCACCTCCACATCCGACAAAGGTGCTCCGGTAATGCCATCCACCACACAACCTTCGAAGTAAGATGCACGTGGGTAGTTAGGTCTTAAGACATATAAACCCGACTGCCTATCAGAAGCTAGAATAAGTCCTGAGGGCAGGAAGGGATAAGCACCCCAACAACCTACAAACCCCTGAGACTCATTGGTGTTGGTATCATAGCGGCCGACAATCACGAGATTATCGGGCTTGTTGGCATCTACGACTATGACGCCATCCCCATACCACGAGGTCACTAAGTAGCCGTCGTGGTAATGCGTATTATGCGGCACAACACCTCCACCCTCTCTTCTAGGACGGACACTCGACACTCTCTGGATGTCATTAAAGTCGGTTACATCATAAGCATCTACAAAGGCATTATTTCTTTCGTCAGTTGTAAAAATATGCGTGCCGTCTTCTGAGAGCCAAGCATTATGTGTGAATGCAAAAGAAGTCTCTGCACCGCCCAGTTGAATCGGCTGCATTTTATCCGTGATATCATAGACATTGAGCTCACCGATAAAAATTTCTGAAGCATAAAGGATATCGTCCTTAATATAAATATCGTGGGCATATTCTCCTGGCACGTAACCGACGACCTCTGGTTCTAGTGGATTGGCTGCCACATCAAGAAGGACTGGTGCACCATCTAATACATTACAACCAGTCATACATAAGATGCCTTTCTCATCTACATAGAGATTGTGCGCATTGACGATCGTCAACTCTATGCTATCAAATTCAAAAGTCGGAAAGTAAGTAGTCACAGGTATAGACACTGTAGGATCCGACATATCTAAAATTGTCAGCCCATCAGAGGTATTGTCTGTCACACTATAGACATAATTGCCCCAGGACTTCATATCTCTCCAAACGGTATTGGTGCCATCGATGGTCAACAATAGTTCTGGTGCAGAAGGGTCAGCTAGTGAAAAAACCAAGGTGTTATCTCGGGTCCCTACAATAGCATATTCTATTCCGTCCTGATCGACAAAGCCCCAGATATCATTGGCACTAGAGGCCGTAGGGACATTGGCGACGAGCTCTAGGTTTAGATTCGATTGGCCAGCTAGCTGAAAGCTGAATAAACCAGCAAGTACAAGTACAATAAGTCTCATTCATATCCATTTTAGGCTAATAAAATTAATTAAATCTAGAGCAGCAAGTCAGTATATTTGGTCGGCCCTAATAATTGACACTTAACCGATGACCATGACCAGTATCTCCAATACCTCCTTTAAATTCCTCAAAGAGCTCACAGCAAATAATAACAGGGATTGGTTCCTGGCCAATAAAGACCGCTATCAAGTAGCCCAGACGGAAGCCAAGGCTTTTCTAGAGGAAGTCGAGAAGGCATTAAATAAATTTGATCAAATAGAGAAAAAGAAACTCTTTAGAATCTATAGAGATGTCAGATTTTCCAAGGATAAGACGCCTTACAATACAGCTCTCAGAATGTCACTAGGTCGAGACGGGCACTATAGACGTGGCGGCTATTATATCCAAATAGGTCCTGGTGTCACTAAGGTGGGTGGAGGCTTCTATAACCCCAATCCCGCTGACCTCAAGCGCATCCGAGACAACATAGCTCTGGATGCTACACCTCTCAGGAAAATCCTAAAGAGCAAAGCCTTTAAATCCAACTTTGGAGAATTGCTCGGCGAGCAGCTCAAGACCTCCCCAAAGGGTTACGACAAGGAACATCCTGACATAGACCTCCTCCGATATAAATCGATGTATGTCTTCAGATCCTTTACAGACAAGGAAGCAAAAGGCCAAGATATGGTCAAGAACATTGCAAAAACCTATAAAGCGATAAGACCTTTCTTCGATTATATGACAGAGATCTTGACACACGACCTAGATGGTGTGCCGTTATATGGGTAAGGGAAATAGTGCAGCTTAGAACAACTTCTTAGGGTGCACTTGCTTCATAAACTGGATACTGTTGACGATCATACTTTGTACTTGATAATCGACTATGGAGTCTAGAGATGGCTCTAATGCTAGAGAGAGTACTATGGAGCCTAAGTCCTTTCCCGCAAGCACAGGTGAGCGCCATTCTTGGGTAGTGGCCTCGGATTTTGTTCTCACCAATGGCAGCTCTTTTCCACTGGGGTGGCGCAAGGCATAGCTTGGCTTGGCTGGTGATGCAACTTCAGGAACGATGACTTTTATCTCCACATATCCAGAATCTATTATTTCTGGAAACTGTAGAGTAGCGATCTGAGCAATACCATCTGAAGTAAGCTCCATGATCAGTTGTTGCTCATTAAATTGAATATTGTCTCCACGCAGAGTCCAGCGATTAGACTCTGAAGCAGAACCAAAATCCTCAGACCAGCTCAGCTCGTAGGTTATGGACTTGTCTTCCCTAAGGTTGTACTCAAAGGTGGACAATCCTTGCATCAAGGCAAAACACAGTAACAACACGAAAATATAACCGAATATCTTTAGTACTTCACCGACTTTCATTCTGAGGATTTGATACCACCAAAATAGCACTTAATGCAAAAAACCCCTGTCACAAAGATGCAACAGGGGTTTTTTGAAGTAGCATTATAATTTGCTAAACTAGAAGTATAGACCTACGGATAGTTCTAGTGACTTCTGATTTCTTTTTAATTCCATAGGGATACCGCCATACGTAAAGTCGTGCGCAGCATCTTGGAAAATATATGTATGCTTAAGATCTAGGTGAATATTCTTAGTCACTTTATATCCGACAAGGAAGTTAAATCCGCCTTGAACATCTGTACCTCTATTCTCAACATTGACAAGTGTCGATAAATCTTCTTGTTGGTCTAGTCTTACCGTTACTTCAGGACCGAATCCTACTTTGAAGTTTTTTACCAAGAATCCAGTGTTTAGAGCTAGTCTGAAGTTAGATTCTGTTGTGGTCAACTCTAGAGCTGGATCTAAAGGTGTTCTTGTTTTTTCTAAAGAAATCAACTCGAAGTTTCTTCCTGTTACAGTGTATAAGACATCTCCCATAAAGAAGAGCTTTGCATTTTCTGCGTAGAGAGACATACCAATTCCTTTTGTCGGTGTTGCACCTGTAAAGCCGATCTGTGCCAACTCAAATGGTTCTACAGTAACATACTCTCGAGCTACCTCAGAAGTAAGATCGTTAGAGTAGATTGCCTTGATACCGAAGTCAATCTGTGCAGAAAGAGTTGTCGTAAAAGCAACGAATGCTATAACTAAAAATCGAATATTCATTCTATGAGTTTTCTATGTTAAATTTTTCCAAATAATTATTCCCTATGCTTTCTTGAAAGCGCTATAGAGCACACGACCTTCTTTGTCTTTCAGCATAAGAACATAATCTCCTTTGTCGAGATTAGAAATCTTTATCTCATCAATTTTTGATGAGGTAGAGATTCTGCTGATAACTTCACCTTTAGGTTGGAAAATAATCCAATCAAGTTCTGTTGTTTCTCCTTCGAGATCGATCAACAGAAGATCTTTGTCATCAATGACTTGAACATTTAAGCTCTTACCAGGGATGAAGGTGATTGTGCTTTTGGCGCTTTTCTTTGAAGTCGTTTCTTCGTTTCCGATATTAGAAGCGGAAGCGTTGAAACTAGATAGGATAATGACAAGGCAAGCCCAAATACAAAATGGATTTCGCATGATAGATAATGATTAGTCTGTAAAAAGTTTTTTTGATGAATCTCGGAGAAGACTTTTAGGCTATCCAGGCTTCTAAGAAAAAATCCGTGGTTGTGAAGTTTCTCTCATCTGCTCCTTGATTACGAGTACAAAGTAAAGCCCAATAAATCATTTTATCTACTATTGGGGTCACATAAGGACAATATGACTTTACTGGATGCTACTTAAAGTCAAAATTTATAAAATCTGCCTAAATCACACTCTCGGCATAAATTTTGACACCTTTCGCAACATCTTTCTGTCAGAGTGACACTAGACCCACAAGATTATATACCGTATAAAGACCTGCAGCCAAACAATAAGCCCTTGATTCCCATCAATTCGAGGGCTCAACAGAATTATATTCTTTTAGCTGGAATTTCAGACATCAAGAATACTAGGCATAAGACCCCCAGCAACAATTGTAAGCCTATGGATGACAGGCATCATAATAAGATGGTATTAAGAGTTATATGGTAGACAATTGCTGAATTGTGCCCTTTTATAAGACAATGTGCGCTAGCGTGAGACAATAAGACCATCCAATATATAGGATCTACGGGGCTACACACCTCTTATATGCTCCGATCGGGCTGTAGGGCGAGGCCCTAATAAATGCTCTTATGCTTGACTAAAAGGTTTATGACCTTAAAAAAATCAAAAGTGTATGCAACGTTCTTTAATAATCGAGCTAACTATAGGATAGAACGTTCTCAATTTTTTGTTATTTGTAAACATATTAGATTAAACACGAAATGAAATTATTTAAGAGTATAGTACTTCCCTTAGCAGCCCTTCTTTTTATGTTCTCATCTTGTAATAGAGATAACGACATAGATATCATTACAGAAGAAAATACGGAGGTGGGAGAAATTGAAAACAATCCTCTCGTAAATAGGTCTCAAGGCGGAAGCGAAGAAGGACTAGAATTTGACTGCTTTGTAATTAACTACACCTTTTCCTTTGTTGATCAAGAAGGTACGATCTATCCTATTACATCTGAGGAAGACCTCACTGATCTGTTCGAAAATGAGACTTTTGAGGTAATTGATTTTGTCTATCCGTTTACCGCAACCACTGATGAAGGTGAGGTTACGGTCAACGATCAAGATGAAATGGCGGGACTCTTTGCGAGTTGCACACCTACTGGTGGTTGGGAAGAAGGCGATTTTCCAGCTTTCTCTGTAAATTATGACAACTCTTGTTACGAGCTTGTATTTCCAGTCTCTGTCAAAAATGAAGCCGGCGACATTACAGTAACTACAAATGAGGAAGAGTTCAATGAGGCTATAGCTGCCGAGCTTGTATACTTCGTCTTCCCACTAGACTTACAGCTAGCTGATGGTTCTACCACCACTATAGATGATATTGATATGCTCTTTGATGCCCTAATCGGCTGCAATGGCTTTGGTCCTAGCGATTCTCTTATCGGAGTAGATTGGGACTGGGAAGGTGGTTTTGAAAGTTTGGGCTGTTACAGCTTGCAATTTCCTTTTGATGTTACACTTCAAGATGGCTCTGTTATCACAGTCAATGACCACGAAGAGCTATGTGAACTAATGCTAACTGGAGAGTTGGTAAATTATGCCTTTCCGTTAACTCTGATCGACGCTGATGGAGAGGAGCATATCGCCAACAACGAAGAAGAGCTCGAAGCCCTACTCATTGCATGCGAAGACGTCTGGGTTGTAGAATTTGACGAAGATCTATTCTTCTTATTTGCTGGTGCACAATCAGGCTTTGGCTCAGAGTCTTGCTATGATATAAACTTCCCTATAGATATTACATTCGATAATGAGACAGTTACAGTGGATGATCTCATCCAACTAGAACAGCTCATCTTCGGAGCTCCATACTCAATAGTCTATCCTGTTGATGTCACATTAACATCTGATGGTTCTACAGTTACTTTGGAGAATTCAGATGATCTTGTTGTCTTATTAACAACTTGTGGATAAGTCTTACAGAGATTGGTCAGTACTGAAATCATAGAAAAGTGTAAACGTAATGAGCAACGAGCCTATAAGCAATGCTATGAGGCTTGTGCTCCTTACGTCTATGCTATAGTCAAAAACTATATTAATGAAGATGAGCGGAAAGACGCGATGCAAGTTGTCTTTGCACAAATCTTTTCTAGTCTCCATAACTATGATGCACGGAAGGGAGCCTTTAAGTCTTGGATCTCTCAAGTTACTGTCTATCAATGTATAGGTATACTGAGGAAAAGAAAGAAACTGAATCTCTTTGTACCTTTTGACGACTCACATAAGCTCGTATCTACAGACGAAGAGAAACTACTGACACAGATGTCGAGCGAAGATCTCAACACCTTTCTCAGTGAAATGCCGACGGGATATAAGACTGTCTTTATGCTCAACATCATAGACGGATATACCCATAAAGAAATCGCAAAGCTACTAGATATCTCAGCAGAGACTTCTAGGTCCCAATTGTCAAGAGCAATAGGATGGATAAGAAAAAACTTACTAGAGGCTACTAAAAATTTAGTTTATGGCTAAGCATAATAAATTAAACGAAAGACTACGGTCACAACAAGATCTACCCGCGGAACTGTCCTGGGACAAAATGCAGGATGGTATAATCCAGAGAATGCCGGCCACTACGGCTCCAAAAGTTGCCACCCCCTTAAGCGCTAGATTTGGAAAATTCTTAGGACTAATCTCCGTCACTACTCTCGTCATCGCCTACTTCTACATATCAGCCTCCAAAGAATCAAAAGCAATAACGACAACTCAGGTTACGCAAAGTAAAGCGATAACCCTCGGGACACAATCCACAACTGCACCGACTAACAAAATATTAG
>CALFUU010000058.1 GCA_937929835.1 uncultured Saprospiraceae bacterium
ACTTCTTCTGGCAGCTCTATGGTGAGTCGATCACTGACAGGATTAGGATAGGAGGCCCATCTTCTACGTATTTCAATCTCGTATTGTGCTGAAATCAATTGGACAAAATCACTCGACCTCTATCACCTGGCTTACATAACACATCGGGTCATTCCATGCGATCCCTGCTCCTGCCTGCAGCTCCTCAGCGAGTCCAGAATATTCCATATTGACATAAAACTTGGCTGGCAACTCTGGATCCAGTTTTGTAAAGCGTAGACCCAAACTATCCAAACCAAAGCCATACACTGTCAGGAGACGAGACTTATTCTGACTGCCACTCAGTCGCTTATTATATCGCTTATCCAAAAAGACACTGTCTATATTAGAAGCTGTAGGTAGATAGACATAAGCAATGCTCGCTCGCTTAGGATTATTAATGCTATAGGAAAAACTATTTCCGCCCATATCGAGGGTGTCTGCCACTATGCTAGACTGTAAGGTGACGACCTTACTCTGGTACGACTTGTAATGCCGCGCTTGCGTTAAGTGTTCTGGCAGATCACCCGTGGTGGTTCCCTCCAGGAGATTTTGATGACCAGCGTGGAGATGGTTGTCGACCGTGGCTAAGTAACTCTCTTTACTCTCGCCATCATAGACATATTTAAGATTGGTCAGAAGGGGCTCTTTTTCGGAAGGCTTTGTCTTGATATGCGCTATCACCAAACTTCCCAAAAACAAAAGCAATCCAAATCCTAAAATAACCTTACGTCCAAAGTTATCCCAAGCAGAAGGCATCAAATACATAGACGCCAATACGGCAAGCGCAGTCGGCAATACTGCACCAGGAAGGGCCACTAAGCTAAATGCCAAGAACAGTCCATGAGACAAAAACGTCCACATACCCACTAGAAAAAAGATATAGAAGAGTCCATTAATCTCTGCATCATTTATCCTCGTCCTCAGCAATATCGTCAGGCCCAAGGTCAAGGCAGGCAACAACATGATATAGGCTCCAGTCGGCATAGTAACATACAAGGCCAAAGACAATAAAGACATCAATAAGAGTAGTGCATACCCCTGCTCATTTTTATACTGTAAGGAGACCAGCCATCTGCTTATCATAGCCATAATACTTACACACAATCCCAACCCTCCTATAAAATACCACTCGTGATTGTAGTAATGGTAACTGTAAAAAGTGGCATACTGTGGATAAGCCATCTTAGCCCAAGCACCCAGCCCATAATTGCAAATCCCTACTAGAAGCAGAGACAAAAGCATCAATATAAAACTGCCCACAATAGCTCTATAGCTGACGCCACCCTTTCGCTTAATCAAAAACGGAAGTGCCACAATCAACAAGCCGAGCAGGATGAGCAGATACAAATCAAAACTTGCTGGGTAATGCAACAAGACACCGTAAAAATTAAAGAAACTCGCATTACCTGTCTCCTCCCTAGAAAAATCATAATTGACAAAATGCTTGGCCATCAAGTACATATTTTCTCCAGTGTGCTGGATACTGTTCATACTGATGTTCTCCACCTTGTCTGCAGGATTGTGATAGTAGGAGAAGCCATCTATAAAAGCGTGATTGATGCCAGGAACATTCTGTCTAGAGAAGGCCGTAAAGTCTGAGCTGTTTCGCATCCGCTCATACACTTCGTAGGACAATGAATTGGCAATAGGCCTAATCGAAGACTTCTTCATCTCCCGTACCAACCAAGCATTGTTGTCCGACCATTCAAAAGAGGTGCAAGGCCCTTGATTGCCGCGGGCCTCATAATTAAGCAGGATACCGACATCATCCATCTGCTTGTGTTTGACGTGAAAGTAGGCGCCCAATAGGCCCATCTCTTCCCCATCAGTTATCAGAAGCTGGAGATCATTTTTCCTAGGTTGAGACTTAAGGAGCTTGGCCGTCTCTAGCATAGAAGCGACAGCGTAACCGTCATCGGCTGCCCCTGGCCCCTCAAAGACACTATCATAATGCGCTGCCAACACCACTTTTTTGGCTGTAGAATCACTTCCTGGTAATACAGCGACAACATTCTCTACATAGGCACTGCGGCAATAGCGACTGCCCCAAGAGAGATGTACATAACCAGACTCTACAGACGTCTCTAAGCCCAAGGCTTCTAGCTCTTTGACGAGATAGTCTTTGACTTTTTTGTTGGCTGTACTCCCTATAGGATGCGGCTCTGCAGCGATCACTTTGAGATAATCCATAGCATTTTCCGCAGAAAAGCTGGTTGTGCTGCGCGGTTTGACCTTGGTGGCCGACTCTCTATAATGAGACAAAACGATAAAACAAACAGAACAGATGATAAGTAATAGACTACGTGCCATAAGGGTAGATTGTGTCAAGTGATACTTCTCTAAGCTACTAAATATATTGATGCCTGGGCCAAAGGCTATACATTACAGAAAACACTATGTGATAAGCACCCTAAAAATATTAATCCAACCATTTCTACTACCGTCAGCTAGGCTGTTACAAGAGGTTGTCTATCTTTAAAATTTGGAACGGACTTACGCAGATATATGGACATAAAAGATCTTCTCCTAGACTATGAGTTAGAGATACTCGACCTCAACAACTTCCTACTCAATGCACTCCTCGCAGCACTGCTATCTTGGGTGCTCGCCAGCTTCTACAGAAAGTATGGGCAGTCCGTCAGCAATCGACATCAGTTTTCTAAGAATTTTATGCTTCTGGCCTTGAGTACTATGCTGATCATCTATATCGTCAAGTCTAGTATTGCCCTGTCGCTAGGGCTCGTGGGTGCGCTCTCTATCGTGAGATTTCGTGCGGCGATAAAAGAACCAGAAGAGCTGACCTATCTCTTCCTCGTTATTGGCATCGGCCTCGGGATGGGCGCCAACCAACCGCTTATTACCTTGATCGCTTTTGTACTCATTTTGTCCCTACTCTACATCCAAGCCCGATTCGGCAAGGACAAAGCCTTTGATCTTAATAGACAGATGGTGGTCAATGTTTCTTCTCTAGCACTTACGGATACAGCAGTCAATGAATTGATGACGACCAACTTTGATGTCGTCGAGCTGCGGCGTATGAGTCAGAACCGTGGGAAACTCTTTATGACCTATGTAATTGATGCAAAACAATTTGACCAAGTATCAAAAACGAAAATGGGCTTACTGGCTCTCGATCCAGAAGCAGAATTTTCTTTTGTGGACAATAAGAATATGATAGGTTGATCAAGCCTCTCCTCATACTAGCTACTTGTCTCTTGATGAGCCATACATTCTTTGCACAAGCGGGCCGGCTTGAGAGCGAATACAAGCTAGACGTCCACACCGAAGATGTGCCAGCTATTTGGGATTTTGTGCAGAGCGCATATGGGCGATCACAATTTAATCTTGGAGGTCTACAATTGAGTGGCGTCGTATCTACTGAAGTTTTTATAGACAAATATTTTGACTTATCAGATGGGAGTTTTGCTGATGGAGAAATCAGCTTACGCCACAGGAAGAGATTTAAAGATGGTCAACTACTTAAGCAATTAATTCAACTCAAGACTCCCTACTCAGACGACAAGGTGATTCGAAACGAAATCAAATTTGAAGTCACAGATAATAAAAACATAAAGGACGCAACCCAAAGACACGATCTACTCAAGTATCTCAAATCTGCTGACGCTGATAGGCTAGCCTATCATCTAGTACCGCTCAAAGCAAGGCCAGAAGCTTTAGAATGCTCACTTAAGCTTAAGCAAACAAGAAAACGGATCTACATAGCTGACCAGACAGGTACCAGTATCGCGACCATAACCTTGGATGAAGTCAACTTGGCCAGGTTTCCATTTAACCATTATGCAGAGATGGAACTCGAGCTCAACGAAGTACGCTACACTGAAGCCGACGCAGCAGAACGAAAAAAAATGACAGCCCTCAACGAAGCTATAAAAATGCAACTGTCAAATAACTTTCCCAGATTGAAAGTTGATCAGCGATCTAAGTATAGAAAAATGAAACTCCTTGTCGACAACAGTCTTGCGGCCAGTGCTTATGACAATATTGCTTGGCTATTCTTCGGTCTCATCACCCTATTAGCAGCATTTTTTTTCATTAAAGATCAAATGCTATGAGATTAAAAGACAACAACACTCAGAAATCCTTCTCCAAGTCACTGACTCTAATTCTTCTAGGCACAATCTTACTGTTAGGACTTGGTACTGGCCTATATAAACTGAAAAGTCAAAAGCAAAAAACAAACTCTACACAAAACGGCAAGCCAGCGCCCGTATCAAGCCCCACCTATAGAGGGCCAGAATTTAATATAGATCTCAAAAAAGAAGCTTACGGCAAACTCAAAAGAAAAAGTAAAGAAGCACTCAAGCGTGGCCTGCTCTTTACCTCCAAAGACGATCTCGTAGATGCCCATCTCAAAATAGATGGGAAAGCCTATGCTTGCAAACTAAGACTCAAAGGCGACTTGCTCGACCACTTGCAAGGAGATCGGTGGTCATTTAGAATAGTACTGAAGGGCAATGAGGAGTGGAACGGTATGAACACCTTTAGCATCCACAACAGTCAATCTCGTGCGCATACAGCGGAGTGGGTGATGCACGAGCTGTTCCGAGAAGAGGGCATCATTGCACCACCGTATGACTTTCTCAAGGTCCAGCTGAATGGAAAAGACCTTGGTGTCTATGCTTATGAGCAGCATTTCGAAAATCAACTCCTAGAAAAAAACGGTCGTAGCATCGGACCTATTCTGAAACACAATGACGATGCCTATTGGGAAAATGTGCAGGCCAACATCAAACCCTTTCCGTGGGTGGAGGCCTCACACATAGAGCTCTTTAATGACGCCAACAAATCCGATCCAGAATTTATGTCGGCCTATGAGACAGGCAAAGGAATGCTCAATGGATTTCTAGCAGAGCAACTAACTGCAGAAGAAGTTTTCGACCTAGCATTAATGGCCAAGTATTATGCCCTTCTCGACATCTCTCACGCTTGGCATGCGCAGCAGTTTACCAATATTCGATTCTACTACAATACCCTCTCAGGCAAACTAGAACCTATCGCCTACGATTGCTTTGGAGACTACTTACATAAGGTCACTAAAGACTGGGAAGCCTTTGGCGAAGCCTATAATGACAGAGTTGATAAGGCGTCCATGTATCAGCGTGGCAATGTCTATAGATATCTACTTTTTCAGGACAATAACTTCTATAAGCAATACCTACAGTATCTAGAAAAATATACCAACCCCAACCATCTAGCCACAGTCGTCAAAAAATACAATACACCTCTAGACGATCGAGCGCGACTCATTCGATCAGATAAGAAATACAAAGACTACGAGCTGAATTGGGATAAGTTCTACGCCAAGGCCAACTTTACCTACAGAAAGCTACAACCTCTACCATCCCTTTCACTAAAAGCCTACCGTCGTGATGCTTCTAAAACCCATATCGCCCTAGAATCTTTTCACGGCTTTCCACTAGAGGTTGTCGGCTTCGGTGATGAAAATGGGATGACTGACCCACTCAGCACACCCTTAATCCTTGAAAGCTACAATCACAAGTTACCTGTCAGACGCTATACCCTTCAGCACACAGACCCTATAGCTTTTATCTATTATAAAACCTTGGGCTTACAGCAGATTCATAAAACAAAACTGCTGAGTGAAAATGTGTCAGAAGGGCTGCCAACTTTGATGAATAAGAGCAGTGTGGATCTCACCGCTTTTCCCTTCATCACCCAATTGGGTAAGCGGTTGATGATTCCATCTGGTCACCACAGCATAGAAGAACCCTTAATTGTTCCTTCAGAGTATACTTTGGAAATTGGTGCAGGCGCTATTCTCAATTTTAGCAGGCGGGGAGCCCTCTTGAGTTATGGAGCTATTAGCGCAGTAGGAAGTCCACAAAATCCTATAGGCTTCTACGCCAAGGGAGGGGCGCACGGTTTGATGTTATCACAACAAGAAGAAGTCTCGCAATTTAGTTACTGCAACTTCACTGGCTTATCAGGATATAGCTACAAAAATATTACCGCTCCCTCAGGTGTAACGATCTATAACAGCACAGCCGAACTTTCTCATTGCAAGTTCCAGAACATTTCAGCTCCGGAAGCGCTCAGCACACAATACGCTAAAGTTACACTTTCGCATACAGATTTTAAAAGCTGTCAAGGAACAGCAATTCTCTCCAACAACACGGCACTCAATCTGGCACAAGTCAATCTTAGCGACATAGGCAGAGATGGCCTCGTCATTAAATCTGGTTCGCTTGAGGGGATAGATGTCAAAATAGATTCTGTACTGAATAGGGCCTTAGTGATGACAGATAATGCCCACACTTATATATGGAATGCGGGCATAGAGGATAGCCATCACGGCATCTATGCAGCAGAGCACGCTAGGGTGAATATCAGAAACTTATGGTTGACACGATTACACTCCGGCATAGAAGTCCGCGGACAGAGCGAACCGCTCACAGAATTTGAAATAGGTAAGCTACACACCTCCGACGTCAAGCAAAAATTACTTCTCAAAAAAGGTGTGACGATAACCATTGATGGCAAAAGACAAGCAGCGCTATGAGGTATGAGCGCAAATACAGAATAGAGTCCAGTGACTACGATAACATCTATCACGAGCTGATGTCTAATCCTTGTGGCTTTAGAATAGCCTATCCAGATCGCATCGTCAACAGCATCTATTATGATGACATAGATTATAGTGCTTACAACGATAATCTCTTAGGCATCGGGCATCGTGTCAAGTATCGTGTGCGGTGGTACGGGTCGAGCTTGACTCAGATCACACAACCTATACTAGAGAAAAAAATCAAAAAGAATCTCCTCGGGACCAAAGTGTATCAACAACTTCCAGACTTTGATCTGAATGAAGGCGCTCCTCTCTTGCCAGAGACCTTTACCTATCCATCGAATCACCTCTACCCCTATATCATCGTACGCTATCATAGGATTTATCTTGAGTCGATAGATGGGCATCTCAGAGCCACAATAGACAAAGACCTAGAATACATATCCCTACTCAATGGACATCTATCTCCGATCCGTCGAGCAGATCCAGGCTTGATCCTAGAAATAAAATATGAAGAAGATCGAGTCGAAGAAGCTAGATTGTGCACGAGTATGATTCCTTATCGCCTGACAAAAAACTCAAAGTATGTCAGTGGGATGCAGGGATTGTTGATGTGATATTATCTCTATTTAGATTTTCAAATTTCCAACTCAACTGGCCTTTCTCCACATCGTGAGTAAAAGTTAGGTACTTTGAATTTTCATTATCACAGTTTATCCCAGAGGCTAAGTAGTAGATGCTATCTTTGGTTCTTTCCTCAAACTGATCTACATTATTGCCTATATCCCCAGCAAGAGCAATAACCTGAACACCCCGCTCTTGTACTTTTTGCAACTGGGGCAAAATACCAGTCATCCAATCATTACTATGAATTTGATAATTGCAAGACCAGTCGTATGCTTTTACCCCTTGATGTTCAGCTAATTCGGGGTGGTCTTTTATCCAAATTAACTTATGGGTCATAATGATCAAATGAGAAGAACTTGAGATTGTATCCGCTACTTGATCCAACATTCTGCGCTGATCCCCTGTAATTGTACAAATCCAATCTTCCTTTTCTTGGGTATAAAGGACGACATAGGTAATACCATCTTTGTGATAGTGATTGTAATATTTTCTACCAGTTGTTGCCTCTACCCAGTCTAGATGCGCATTGTCATGATTCCCAAGTGCCCACAAGGTATTTGGAGACGAAAGATTGAAAACCGAATCCAAATAAATCAATGTTTTCCTTTCTTTGGAACTCTCCTCAGTCAGATCTCCTCCCAGTAAGACTAAGTCGTATTGACTATAATCAATAGCTTCTATTCTAGGATCTAACTTCTGTTGGATCGTGTCCCACATACGTGTATGAGCAACATGAATGTATTCATTATATGCTTTCTTACTTTCAGTACAACTAACAAGTGATCCAAGAGTAAAAGCAACACAAAACAATTTCATCTTCATAGCCTAAAGCTAATACTCTCCTACCCCTTCACAAACTTCTGCGTCAACTCAAAGTCCTTGCCCGCTACACGTAAGAAATATAAACCAGAAGACAACTGTACCGTCGAGAAATTAATGAAATGCTCTCCAGTGTTAAAGAATTCACCTTCTCGCAACTCCCTAACCAGTTGTCCGTCTATATCCAGTATACTGATATTGACACACTGTCCGTGCGCCAATCTAAAGCCAGCAACTGTCAGATCATTGACAGGATTGGGTGAGATAGGGTATAAGAAACTTTGATCTTTTTCTATTTCTTCCGTGCTGGTCGTCCCCTCAAAAACAATGTCCTCGTCACCTGGTTGGTACCGGACAAAGCCTATAGGCAAGTAGTACATCTCATCAGCTGTACCCTCTCCCCAAGTGACAAAGCGTGGTGGATTATTTGGATTTTCTGGATTATTGGTGGTGTTGTCATAAGATGCTACAGCGTGGATAATAGAACCTGCAGGTGCAACGATATATCTGTCAAAGTAATAACTCCCTTGCCAGTTAAAATCCCATTCGGGTACGCTGATCAAATCTACTCGCTCACCATCTGGCTGTTCCATCCACACCTCCCAACTCTTACCGAGCAAATGCATATGCGGTGCAATCGTCATTAAACTCACATCTATAGGGACACGATACTCTCCGTGAAAAGTCTTTTCTTGATTGGCTAAAATGAAAAATTGCTCTCCAATGACGGATTGTAATGGGACCATGATATGACTTTCAATTTCTCTTTCCAAGACCTCGGAATCATCCTTGAAAAATATATTGAGCGAAGACTGATCAAATTCATCTACAGACCACGGTGCATAATGGACTTGCACGACGATATCCGCCCCTGCCGTCAAGACCTGACCCGTTCCATCGGGAGATAGAATAGGTTTTTGTCCTGGCACAAAACCTGGATATTGCTTTTGTGTCAATATACCAGCAGGATCGTTACTTATAAAACTACCGAAACCGTTAAATCCATATTCTGGTGTTGCCGCATCTTTCTGCGCAGCCTCTCCTGTCGTATCTTCAAAAACCAAAGCGTGGTGCACAATCTTCTTATTGTCTGGCCTGAACTCTACAGACTTGATAATCTTATCTTCAGTAAAGTTGGTCGGAAATACAAAGTATCTGTAATCATCGCGGCCATTACCTTCGTGCAACCAAGGCTCCTCCATCGTCAGTACGAGATCAGGCGTCCCCAATACTGAGCCCTCAGGAAAATCAGGAAACGCAGGCTCATTGGCCACTTCCCCTCTTGCCATTCCGTTATCTACCCACTCGGCTATTTCAGCGATCTCTGCGTCTGTTAGAAAGTTCTCTTCTAGGAAGTGAGAAAACTCTGGATCTGGCTGCCACGGTGGCATTATCTTATTGCTCGTCACAAACTTGATCGTCGCACCCCAAGAGCGGACTTCATCATAATTGGTCAGACTCATCGGACCTATCTCTCCAGGACGATGGCAGGTAGAACATTTCTGATAGATAAGCTCGGCCACATCATCTGCGTAAGTGACTTGACCTTGAGCCAAAAGCGTAAAACCAAAGAAAAAGAGGACATATAGATACTTCATAATACCAATATAGATTTGTATCCAAATATAAAGGAGTGTGGAGACATAAGTGCGGATTTTAAGACCTGGCGTGCGAAGAAGGCTATGATTGCGTCATTTTTTGAGCTGAAATGGGCTTATCCTGCGATGGGTATGTAATTAAATCCAAAACATCCAATGTCAATCCCTATCTTCAATCCAACACAACGAGCGACAAATGAAACTCTACGCCTCCTGCACATCCTGTAATACCGACATCAAATTGGATAAAACTTTTCTCACTCGGCCTGACCTGAATACTAAGGTAGCTATCTCATTACGAGGACGAAGATTTCTCGGCGATGCTCGAAATGAAAAGTTTCAATAGAATTTTCTCTCTTTTCTAAGAGTGTATCAAATATAAAAAAGCTTCTCGTTATGAAGAAGAAGATTCCTCGACTGCGCTTTGCTGCGGTCGGAATGGAAGGACATAAATCCAATCAAGTGCCCACCAATACATCATATAAAAGTAGATGCCATACACTTAGTCTATCTTTACACCACCAACAATCTAAAATTTATGAACAACTTCAAATCATTAGTAATATGTGGGATTGTGCTCATAGGCATATCAGCCGTAAGTGCTCAAACCATCACTTTGTTAAGTCAAGCAGAAGTAGACAATTGGGATCCAAACATTACAGAACTAAGAGGTAAAGTTATTGTTAGTGGAAATGACATTACCAATATAGATGCGTTTTCTAACTTATCTAATATTGTAGATACTCTAGAAGTTAGAAATACCTCCATTACTAATATTGATGGTCTTCTAGGCTTAACTGAGCTAGAAGGATTCTTTTTACTTAGAAGCAATAATGTTCTCAACAACATCAATGGATTCTCTAATTTAAATTCTCTTTCTGGAATTATATCCCTATTTGACAACCAAGGTTTGACCAATATAGATGGGTTTTCTAATTTAAATTCAATTGAAGGCAATATTGGATTATCCAACAATAATTCTCTAACTGACATTAATGGACTAGCAAATATTACATCCATAAATGGAACTTTTGCACTTGATAGGAATACTGCACTAACTCAAATAGATGCCTTGTCCAATCTAAAATCTTTAGAAGGAGGTATTTCTATATTTAATTCAACACTTACTAATTTAGGCGGGTTATCTAATCTAGAGTCTATTAATGGAAGATTAACCTTGTCTAACAATCTTTCATTGACCAATCTTGATGCTTTCTCAAAACTAACTTCTCTTAATGGAGATCTAATAATTTTCGCCAATATAGGCTTAACAAATATAGATGGTCTGGCCAATTTAAGTTCTCTTGCAGGAACCATAGAGATAAGTTATAATTTCGATTTGACGAATATTGATGGCCTAAACGGATTAAAATCTATTCCAGGCTGTTTGAAAATATTCGGAAATGACGCCTTAACAAATATAGATGGCTTGTCTGGTGTTTGTTCACTTACCGGAGCAATTAGTATTGGTTTTTTTGATGTTGGAAATGCGTCTTTAACAAACCTAAATGGGCTATCGGGGTTGACAACCATTAATGGCAGATTAAATGTTGATAGCAATGTTTCCTTGTCAAATATAGATGGCCTATCAAATGTCCAATCAGTTACAGATAATGTGACTATAACCAAGAATGCTTCCTTGACAAATATGGATGGTTTCTCAGGTTTGACTTCAATTGATGGCACGATAGAAATAACTGAAAACCCAAACCTAATAGACATAGAAGGCTTATCCAACCTCAACTCAATATTAGGCGATCTAATAATATTACACAATCCTCAACTCCAAGACTGCTGTGCCCTAAAACCCTTTGCAGATTCTTTATTTGTCACTAACAATGCATTGGGTTGCTCATCACCGGAAGAAATAAAAGCTTTAGAATGCACAACTAGTCTCACAAACACTGAGCTATCCTCTTTTAAGGTATATCCTAATCCCTTTAGTTTCAAAATATTTGTTGATGCAGATGAAGACAAGAGAATCAGTCTATATAATGCACTGGGTATAGTTCTCTACGAAGGAAATGTCAGTCACTTTAATCAAAAAAACTTTCAAAACTTGGTAGCCGGCTTATATTACTTAAAGCTTGAAGAAATAGATAAGATTATACCTTTAGTAAAGAGTGAGTAAATACTATTAAGTTCTTTCATTACGAGATCGAAGTTTTCTAGACGGTGCTCGAAATGAAAAGTTCTAATAAAAATTTCTCTCTTTTCTAAGAGTGAATCTAATACAAAAAGATTCTCGTTGTAAAGAACAAGATTCCACAACTTCGTCTTCCAAACCATTAGACCATTTAAAAAACCTTCAAGCCTTTAAACCATTGAACCTTTAGACCTCAAAAAAACCTTTGCTACGGTCATAATGGAAAAATTATTTGTAGAAATACCTTACCGCCCCTTGTGCACCAACAAAATGCTCACATCACTAGGCTTGACACCAGATATTCTGCTTGCCTGCCCTATCGTACGGGGCTTGACGAGATTGAGTTTTTCTTTGGCCTCAGAGGAGAGCGCAACAAACTGGCTGTAGTCTAACTCTTTTTCCAGCGGTAGATTTTCTAGGCGGATCATTTTTTCTGCCATCTCTTTTTCTTTGAGGATATAGCCCTCATACTTGATATCTGTCTCTGCGATAGAAATGATTTCTTCATCATATTGAGAAAGAAATTGATCTAGCACTGGAGAGTGTTGGCGCAATGCAGCAATGCCGAGTTGTGGTCTGCTTAGTACGCTGACGAGCTTGACTTGTTGCTTAAGCGGTTGTGACCCGATAGCGTTCAAGTAGTTATTGATCTGGTCAGGAGTGACGCCTGTCTTTGTAAAAAACTTTCTGATGTCTCTGACGGCTTCTTCTTTTTGAGCAACACGTTGCACTCTATCCTGGAGTCCAGTGATACCGACTTTTTCTGCGAGAGGTGTGAGGCGCATATCGGCATTATCCTGACGTAACAAGATTCTGTACTCTGCTCTAGAGGTAAACATACGATATGGCTCATTGGTACCCTTATTGACCAGGTCATCTATGAGTACGCCTATGTAAGCTTCTGATCTTTTGAGGACCAGTGGATCTTTTTCTTGCACTTTTAGTGCGGCATTGAGCCCAGCCATTAAGCCTTGAGAGGCGGCTTCTTCATAACCAGTTGTGCCATTGATCTGACCAGCAAAAAAGAGATTCTCTACCAACTTGGTTTCAAGACTGATATCTAACTGTGTAGGCGGAAAGAAATCATATTCTATCGCATACCCAGGTCTAAACATCTTGGCATTTTCAAATCCAGGAATCAATTGCATCGCCTTATACTGTACATCTTCAGGAAGTGAAGACGAGAATCCATTGACATAAATCTCACAAGTATCTCTACCCTCTGGCTCGACAAATAGCTGATGGCGCTCTCTATCGGCAAACCGATCTATCTTATCTTCTATACTCGGACAATAACGTGGACCTAATCCTCTTATGCGTCCATTGAACATAGGCGATCGCTCAAAGCCTGTCTTCAACATCTCGTGCACCTGCGGATTAGTATAACTGATGTGACAAGGCACCTGCTCCTCGAGCACGGGGGTATCTGTGTAGGAGAACCGACTCGGCTGCTCATCGCCCGGCTGTGTCTCCATCGCACTCCAATCCAAGCTCCTCCCATCTACTCGCGGCGGCGTCCCCGTCTTCATCCGTCCCGACTCAAAGCCCAACTCTACCAGTTGCTCCGTTATCCCTGTTGCGGCCCGCTCTCCAGCTCGGCCTCCACCAAACTGCTTTTCTCCGATATGTATCAATCCATTCAAGAAAGTCCCATTGGTCAAGACTACTGTCTTAGCAGGTATCTCCAAGCCTATGCCCGTCATCACACCTGTGCAGCGACCATCCTTGATGATCAGCCCGCGTACCATCTCTTGCCAGAAGTCGATGTTGGGGTGTGCCTCGAGCATATTTCTCCATTTACGAGCAAAAAGCATCCGATCACTCTGCGCTCTAGGGCTCCACATAGCAGGACCCTTGGACTTATTGAGCATACGGAATTGTATCATCGTATGGTCTGTAACGATGCCACTGTAACCACCGAGGGCATCTATTTCCCTGACGATCTGCCCCTTAGCGACGCCACCCATAGCGGGATTGCAGCTCATCTGCGCTATCGTCTGCATATTCATCGTGGCCAGCATCACTTTGGCACCCATATTGGCTGCAGCGACAGCCGCCTCACTGCCCGCATGGCCAGCCCCTACTACTATGACATCGTATTCTTGAAACATAGCACAAAGGTACGGTTAGCGGTACAAGGACGCAAAGCACCATGTAATAAAGAAAAGACTTCTGTAGATGTACCTTATCGCGTGTACCCCTGAATGAGATAGGTCAAGCCTCAAAGTTGCTTAATCCTTATTTTTGCACGAAACACAAGTAATCGTGGAAGAGAAAAAGAGACATATCCTCAAGCCTGAGCAAAAAGCTCTCAACATCAATCTCAATAAGCAGATCTATGGCACCTTCGCAGAGATAGGGGCGGGGCAAGAGGTAGCGAGGAACTTTTTTCAAGCAGGAGCGGCTGTAGGCACCATCGCCAAGACCATGTCCGCCTATGATAAGACCTACTCAGACTCGATCTACGGAGAGGAAAAGAGTGGCCGCTATGTCTGTGAGTCTCGGCTCTATAAAATGCTCGACCACGAGTATTCACTGATGCAAGAGCGCCTGAGCGCGGTACGTCCAGATTCTTCATTTTTTGTATTTGCCGATACGGTAGCGGCTATTAATTATAAGAGAACTATCCTAGGTCAAGGATGGCTCGGCGTCAGATTTCAGTTGACACCAGATGGCCCATCCAACGATCTCATCATACACGTCCGTCTCAAAGATCAGAGCAATCATCTCCAACAAGAAGCAATAGGCATCCTCGGGGTCAATATGATCTACGCTTGCTATAAGTTTACTGAGGACTTAGATGAATTTGTGCTGTCGCTACAAGATTCTATTTGGGGCCGTGTGCAGATAGATATGATACGCCTAGAGGGTCCAGATTTCGAGCACGTAGACAATAGAATACTGACGCTTAAAACGGTGAAGCACGGACTGACAGATGTCGCTATGTTCAATAAAGAAGGTCGTAGTGTGCACGCCTCAGAATTTCTTTGGAAAAGAGACTTAATGGTGGTCAGGGGTCACTTTAGACCGCCGACAAAAGTGACGCAAGATGTTTTTGATTCCGGATTCAAGCAATTTGTCGCAGAAGAAGACGTGAGTGCAGACAGAGCTTCAATAATGGCAGAACTGACGATGAAGAACCTCACCGTCAAAGGCAGTATCGATGAAGCTGATTATCTGGAGCGCGCAGATACGCTTTGTGCCCTAGGATATGATGTCATTATCTCTAACTGCGACAACCACCAAGTCCTGGTCAACTATCTCTCTGGCCTCAACATAGGCAACCTAGGACTCGTCATCGGTGTCAAAGAATTGTATCAAATCATCGACGACAAATACCACAACAATCAAGACGGAAGACTCTTAGTGGCTTTTGGAGAGCTGTTTAATAAAAACATAACGGTATACGTCTATCCTGCCTACCTCAGAAAAGGAAAAGAACTGGTCTCTGCCAAGACGCTTATCGTACCAGATGGCATCCATTTCCTATACAAGCACCTTATAGAAACTGGGCAAATTGTAGAAATAGAAAACTACAATAAAGAGCAGCTCGATATTATGCCGTGGAATATTCTAGACTCTATAAAATCTGGAGAAGAGTGGGAGCATTGTGTACCCGCTCCTGTCGTAGAAGTTATCAAAGAAAAAAGTCTTTTCAATTACAAATCCAATAAGACCACACTTGCATAGATCTATCTATCTCTTACTTTTTATCGCTGTCTCTTGCAGCAATCCACCTAAGACAACTCCTGTCAGTGTCAGCACATCAACTGGTCCACTGACTGCTCCTGCACCTATCGTTATGCCACACGATGCGGCGATGGAGAAACACGTGATGGGTCTATTCGAACCGGCAGAAGACCCACGCTTTGTGCTTGTGAATCCCTCTCACGCGGACAAAAAAGGCTTATACCTCCATCAAGATACTTATGGTGCCTTCCTCAAAATGTATGGCGCAGCCCGATCTGCGGGTATCAAATTACAAATCAGATCCGCCACAAGAAATTTTAAATATCAAAAAGGTATCTGGGAGAGAAAGTGGACAGGAGAAACCATACTCAGCAATGGAGAAGATGCTTCTAAAGTCTACCCTAACAGTTATGACCGCGCCAAAAAGATTCTAGAGTATAGCTCTATGCCTGGCACTTCACGTCACCATTGGGGTACGGATATCGATCTCAATAATTTTAATAACAGTTGGTTCGAATCTGGGGAAGGACTTGTCCTATTCAATTGGCTAGAAGCCAATGCGCACACCTATGGATTCTGCAGACCTTACACACTTAAAGATGCCTCCAGGCCTGAGGGTTATAACGAAGAGAAATGGCACTGGTCGTATACGCCATTGGCTAATAAGCTGACAGCCTATGCGGAGGCGCATCTTGAGGATAAGATGATTACGGGATTTATGGGGAGTGAAGTAGCGGATAGTCTGGATGTGGTACAGAAGTATGTGCTGGGGATTAATAGGGGCTGTGTCCATTAGGGGAGCAATAAACTGGAGTAACCCTACACTACTCTACTGCTTTGGGATTATTTGTGTACAGTCTCAAGTATTCATAATTTTTCAAAGCGCCCTACCAATTTTCTATAAATCGCAATTTTAGTCTGCGTATGAAAGTTTCACACCAGTTACAACCGCCCTTGGCTTGAATTTCTTCTGCTCTCTTGATCATTTCTGAGACTTCTCTTTCAGAATACAATATCCTAGGTCCGCTA
>CALFUU010000059.1 GCA_937929835.1 uncultured Saprospiraceae bacterium
TATGACCTCCTGTAAAGCCAACGACGTAAACCCTTCCATCTGGCTAAAATTCGTTCTAGATAACATAGGTCAGACCAGTATTCAAAATTTAGATCAGTTCCTGCCCAACAACTTCAGTATGTAGTTGCTCGGATGCATACACTGTTCCATAATTGGATAGCTATCTCTTGGTAGATATCCTCATACTCTTCATAGGCATAGGACCGAGCCACCTTATATAAGATGTCGTTATACTGTTCTAATATGTCCTCAAATGAAAGTTTCACTACCTACTTAGTAGGCAAATAGAATGAAATATTACACTACTACCCACTAAATATTATTAAAATGGATCTAGAACTACTGGATGTCCCCATCACACAAAAAAAATAGAACGATGCTTAGACATCGTTCTATTAATACTAACTAAACTATTAATTATTGAAAAAACTTTTATCTGGTCTTGCTTAGGCTTTGTGGTTTATAATAATGACTTCTCCTGCGATACGTAAACTGTACGTCCCTGGAGTTAGTCCAGCAAGATTTATTTTAAATGATTGATCACTGACCTGACCCATAGTTATGAATTCCCCCAACTCATTGGTTAGAAACCAACTAATGGGTGGTACAAGCATTTTATTTATAGATACCACTAACTCAGAGTCATCAAACTGTAGCGTCAATACCCTTTTTACCTCCTGAAAACTCGTTATGAGTGCTTCGGTAGATGGCGCTTGAATGATATGATTATGTGAGTGGAATTGCATCGTGGTATTTCTATAAGTCTATGTTAAGCAGAGATTCTTTCTCTTACTGTTTCATAATTGCCGTAGTTTCCTTTGATAGCAGCCTTGAGTGCTTTTCTTGCGAAAAATATTCTGCTCTTCACTGTCCCTAGTGGCAATTCTAGCTCGTCTGCAATTTCTTGGTACTTGAATCCTTCGTAGTGCATCATAAAGGGAACTCTTATGGATTCATCTAGGTTGGTTACCATCGTCATCAACTCATCCATCAGCATATTACTTCCTGCCTGATTGTTAATGGCATTCTTTCCAGAATTCAGGTAGAATAGGTTTTCTGTAGAATCGATGATGGTATTGGCTTTGACCTTTTTTCTGTAGTTGTTGATGAAGATATTCTTCATTATAGTAAAAGTCCACGCCTTGAAGTTTGTACCTGGACGAAACTTCTCTTTGTTAGTCAATGCTCTAAATGCAGTCTCTTGAAATAGGTCTTGTGCATCATCTGTACTCTTAGTCAGTTTATATGCAAAAGAATTAAGTGGTCCTGCTACTTGGTCTATTTTGTTATAAAATTCTACTGTTGACATAACTGAATTGTTTTGTTGTTGATGTAAAGATATGTCAAGGTTAAACAAAATCAAAACGATTTGCCTCAGAGCGGCGGCTGATCAGACTTTGATTTGACAGCAAAATTGACTTAAGTAACTGATATGCAGTTGATTAGATTGATATAATTTAAGTAAAAAAATTTTCAAAAATATTTGAAAGTTTAACGTCAAGGTATTCTTTTGGTGCTATTCTTAGCCGAATTAGGAGCCCAATAGACCCATATAAGGTTTAGAAATCGATTACAGAGGTATTATTTGATAGAAATACCTGCGTCATCACGTTTTGTTTAAGCTTGTACAGAATGTTTAAGCTTCTTAAGTACGTGAACTATAAACCGAGCTAATAGGGGATAAGGTGATAGTAGACTACTTGAGCAACTGAAAAGCTGCCAAGGCAAATACATAAGCCAATGCGAAGAAGAGTACAAATTGCCAGAGCGCATATTTCCACTGACCTGTTTCTTTTTTGACAATAGCCAGTGTACTCATACACTGCAGGGCGAATACATAGAAGAGTAGGAGTGAAATTCCTGTGGCTAGAGTATATCTAGGGCCACCAGTGTCCAAGTTGATTTCGTTTCTGAGTCGTTCTACTATTGTCGCATCTTCTTCTGACCCGATACTGTAGACAGTAGATATGGTACCGACAAAGACTTCCCTAGCTGCAAAGGAGCTGATCAGTGCAATGCCGATTTTCCAGTCATAACCCAATGGCTTGATAATCGGCTCTATGCCTTTGCCTAGATAACCGAGATAGGAATATTCTACGTCAAAGGCTTCCTCAGTCAATAGGGTAGCATCAGTGGTCGTGGCTTTATATTCTGCATAGGCTTGTTCCTTATACTGCTGACTCTTGGGACTAAATGAGGCCAATAGCCACAATAGTATCGATATTGCAAAGATCACCTTACCGGCTTCGATGACAAAGGACTTGGTCTTTTGATAGACTGTCGTCCAGATGTTTCGCCAATTGGGCATACGATAGACGGGCAGCTCTAGAGACCAGTATTGATTTCCCTTAATCTTAGATCTCTTGGTGACATACCAAGCGACAACCAAAGTTGCTACAACACCTAATAGATAGAGTCCGAGCAACATCAGCCCCTGCGCTCCAAAGAAGCCGCCCTCCTGAGGAAAGATGACAGAAATTAATATAGTATATACGGGCAGCCGCGCGCTGCAGGTCATCAGAGGTGAGGCCATTATCACAGCCATACGCTCTTTAGGATCGTCCAGTATACGTGTACTCATAATGGCAGGTATAGCACAAGCCCAGCTCGACATCAGCGGTATGATACTCTTACCACTTAGCCCAAATCGTCTCAGAAAATTATCTGATATATATGAGATACGAGAAAGATACCCAGTATGCTCCAGCACCCCGAGCAGAAAAAACAATATGGCAATCTGAGGGATAAATATGACGACACCACCGATGCCTGGAATGATGGCATCAGCGACTAGACTCTGCACCCATCCATCGGGAATAGTCTCACCGGCCCAACTGCTCAGGCTCGACATAGCCCCATCGATCCAGTCCATAGGTATGCCAGAAAAAGCAAATACCGCCTGAAAGACGAGATACATCACGGCTAAGAATACAATTAGTCCCCAGACCGGATGCAAGAGAACTTTGTCCCATTTTTTTGAAGTTCCTAGATGTTCACTGTCTTCTTCTTTGGTCACAGCTGTTCGGATAACCGAGCTGATAATTTTTTGTCGCTTGAGGAATTCTGATTCGTGGAGCTCTATATCTACTGGCAGCGTCTTATCGATCATAGAGCGCCGATACGTATTTTCCACACCATCTTCTGTGACCTCTTCGTATAGCGAGCGGCAAAATGAAGAGGGTACCTTATGGGCACTTTTTTTGATAAAATGCTTCAGCTCGTCTAGTCCACTGCCATCTTTAGCATTAATGAGCAGCACAGGACAGCCGACCAGATCCTTTATTTGGTGGATGTTGATATTGATGTGATTCTTACTCAGCTCATCTTTGAAGTTAATGGCTAGTATCATAGGGACCTGCAAGTCTGCAATCTCCGAGAAGAGCAATAGGTCGTCACTCAGACTGGTCCCACTGGCTACAAAGAGGATAGCAGCTTCTGGGTTGCTGAGTATGAGGTCTCGACTTATCTTCTCCTCTGGGGTCATAGATCTGAGAGACCGTAGGCCTGGTAGATCAGATAGTTGCTGGCCCTTGCATACCCCAGTGGTAATATCAACGGTAACTCCGGCAAAGTTACCAACCTTCTGATTCATCCCTGTCAAGCGATTAAATAAGCTCGTTTTGCCTGAATTGGGCTTGCCGACGAGAAATATGTCTTTACCTACCATCTAGATACGTACCCAGTCTATTTTATTGAAATCAGTTTGCCGAAGGGATATCATCCGACCATTAACTGTAATGGAAGTGAGGGAGGCATATCTAGGGCTGTAGTTTTTGTAGATGACAGATCCTATCGTCAGACCATTATGGAGCAGATAGGCTTTGAATTCCCGATCTCCGTTGATGTAGGTGATCATTGCTCTTTCGTCAGTATTGAGAATTGATGGCGTCATAGGGACTCTCTTAAGGACAAAGAAATGTCTTTATTTTGATTTTGTCTAAATAATATGGACGCAATTGTAGGATGTGGAAAAGTAGAGACAATAAATAGGCTCACCCCTTGTGGGGAGTCGTATTTTAGACGTTCAGTAATTGTAAAGTTATGTCAATACAAGGAGTAGATTTAATGAAGAACGTTCTAGCACTGTTGGGTGGATTCATCATAGGTGCTATAGTGAATATGGGCTTGATAAGTATAGGTCCTTCGATAATACCGCCACCTGATGGAATGGACCAGACCACACCAGAAGGGCTTAAAGCGGGTATGCATCTATTGCAACCCCAGCATTACATATTTCCTTTTTTGGGTCACGCCTTGGGCACTTTGGTAGGGGCTTTTGTTTGTGCTAAGATAGCCGCTACCCTTAAGCGGGAACTGGCCTTGGTGATCGGCTTTATATTTCTAATGGGAGGTATCAGTATGGTCTCTATGGTCGGCGGTCCTTTATGGTTTAAGATAGTAGACCTCGGCTTCGCGTATATACCGATGGCTATATTGGGTTGGATTGCAGCGGGTAGACAGCGTTAGGCTTGGTCAAGTAAGCAGAAATCCGTATAATTAATCATTGAAAAACTTACTTAACTATAACTAAGAATCAAATGATCAATTATTATTTAGCACCTTGGAAAAAATTTGCACAATTTGAAGGCCGCTCCAGAAGAAGTGAGTACTGGTGGTTTCAGTTAATAAATTTTGTTATTGCCGTAATATTTGGTGTCGTATCCGTTCAGGCGCCGAGCCTTGCTATACTTTCTACTATATTTTCACTAGCATCATTAATTCCCGGCATAGCGGTCGCCGTTAGAAGAATGCATGATGTAGGCAAAAGTGGTTGGTTTATGTTAATACCACTCTACAATATCATACTAGCATTTACAGATAGTCAACCAGGAGCCAATAAGTATGGGCCAAATCCTAAATCTAATGAGTTGGATGTTTCTGATCACTTGGTGACATAAATTGTCATCTAGTGAGGATGACGTAATCATTAAGTATCGTCTTCAGAAATTTTCTTTTGTCTTCTCCTGGAGGTAACTTTATTTTTAGCTCTTTTGTTATTTGACCATACAGGTCGAGTATCAGTTGCTTGTTTTCCTTTGTCGCTCTTTTTTGATGTCGTGTTAAGGCTTGCTTGACTAAGAGCATATCCTTGTCATCATAGCGTACAATCTGTGGGTAAGTAACTGTATAGTTTTTGTCAGATATATTTTTGATAGAGCTAAGCGAGATATAATTGTCTTCATTCTGGATACGGACGACAGCTGTGTTGCCCAGGATATCGCCTATGCGTTGTTTCTTTTTAGAAGAACTAACAAAAATGCAGGCGAGCATCCCTAGGCTCCCAGTTATATCTATCAATCTAAACATCCATCGCATCACCAGATCTAGGAGAGCAGGTCGGTCACCAGATAGTGAGATAACTTTGAGTTTTATAGCTTTCTTACCTAATGATTGACCTTCATTCAGATACTCAAAGAGTAGGTGATAACATAAGATGACAGGCATCATCAGTAGGTTAGAAATAGTGGAGCTGCCAATTGATACAATTGCTACAATAGCACAATAGATACCGACAACGACCAGATCTATTATTGTTGCAAGTGCTCTTTGCGTTACATTGGCTAGTTCTACTGTTACGACTATATTGTGTGAAGTTGTGAGGTCTAGTTTGCTCATCTAGGCTCAATATATAGCAAAATACGCATACAAGTTGGTCAGACAATTCTATATCTTGCTTAGGTGTATTTTTTAGTAGGATTATAGAACTAGTGAAGGAATCAACTTTTATATCTAATAACGAAGCCGATTGGCACCAGCTTGAAGACTTGCTCAAGCAACCGCAAAAAGATGCAGACAAGTTGTTGCATCTTTTTGAGAAGGTGTCTGCAGACTTGGCCTATGCCAGAACGTATTATCCTAATCGGTCTATAAGGATTTATCTCAATAATCTGACGCAAGAGGTGCTGAATACACTGGTCAAAAAAAGAAAACGATTCCAACTTGCCGAAGTGCTTGATTTCTACAAAACAGAGTTGCCTGCAGAAATTTATAGATCACGAAAAGCCTTCTATGTTTCCTTTCTAGTATTTGCTATTGCCGTACTGATAGGTGTTGTATCGAGTGCTCACGTAGATGACTTTGCCAATGTTGTCTTAGGTGATGAATATGTCGCGATGACAGATAAAAATATCAATAAGGGTGATCCGATGGCGGTGTACAAGGATATGGATCAAGGTGATATGTTTATGCGTATAACGATTAACAACATCAAGGTCTCTTTTCTTTGCTTTGTTATGGGCTTATTAAGCAGTCTGGGTACTATCATAATCCTTCTGTCTAACGGTATTATGGTGGGTGCTTTTCAGTATTACTTTTATAAGAAGGGCCTTTTTCTGACCTCGTTCTTAACAATATGGATACATGGGACTATCGAGATATCTTCCATTATTCTAGCTGGTGCTGCTGGCATCATACTAGGTAATGGATTGATGTTTCCTAAGTCTTACTCTCGGGAGGCCTCTTTGTTGTTATCTGCAAAGCGGGCATTACGTGTAATCTTGGCCATTATGCCCCTGTTTGTTATAGCAGGATTTTTGGAATCCTTTGTTACCCGATTGACAGAAATGCCAATGATTGTTAAGGTGCTAATTATTATGGTCTCTTTACTTCTTATACTAGGTGTCTTTGTTGTCTATCCTATCTACTGTGCTCGCTATGGATTGTTGAAGACAGATAGACTCTACGAGAGCCCAGTTAAAGTTGAAAACCTGGAACTAGAGAAGTATACTTATAAAAATTTCAATAAGGTACTCGCGTCTACTTTTGCAGAGCTGCGTTTGATGTTTGGCTCATTTTTAAGTCAGATGCTTGTTCCAGCATTTGTATTGATGTGTATAGTCAGTTATTTATTTTTAAAATTTAGAATCGTTTCTAAGATAGGGTTGTCTGAGCGTATGCGCTTTTCTAGTTTTGAGTCTGGTGCTTGGCCATATGGATTGACTTTGATCTTATTGACAGCCTTTTTATTTGTTTGGTTAATTCTGAAGTCTCAGTCTAAAGTAATTAGTGGCATTGAATACCTTAAGGGATTAAAAGCGTACTTCCTAAAGGTCTTGCCTATCGCTGTTGTGTTCTGTCTCGGTTATTTTTATGGATTCAATAATTACTTGTTCTTGCTCTTATTATTGATTCCCATTCATTTTCTTTTTATACTATTAGAAGAAATGGTGCAAAATAACTCTATAACTATAGGTCTTGTTGGGGATAAGTTCATATTCAGTCTTAAATATTGGTTTGATTTTTTAGCAGTAACTCTATTTGCAATAGGTTTTGTGCTATTGATGAAGACCGTCGCCAATACACAATTTTTTTCTATAGTTATTGATTTTGTGGGTTGGCATAGCATATTCGATAATAGTTATGCTGATAAGATTTTTGTGACCAACCTGGTAGATTTTATTATGTATTTCTGCTCAGTACCGTTTCTCTTTTATGCCTACACTTACAAGTATGGTGCTTCTCTTAGTCTTGCTGAGGCGGTAGACCTTAAGGATGATCTTAAGTTATTTGGCACTGACAAAAATACTTATCTACTTCAGCGATGATAGTTCGCTATGTAGTGTTTCTTTTTGCTTTTTTAGTGTTTCCTTCTTGGCAGATGCAGAGTCAGGAGAAGAATGTTTCTGAAGACGAGTTTCAGGTTTTAGTAGATCAATTGGATTACTCTAAAACTAAGAAGGCCCTACGGATTCGAGACAAGTTTGTGCCCAAGGATTTAGAGCCGGACGAGGAAAAGACGCCAGCCTCGTCAGGTGCTGGAGGGGCGCTGTTGCATATTTTGGCTTATGGGTTGATGGGTTTCTTGGTTGTACTCATTATTTATATGATTTTTTCTAATGTACAGCTGGATAAGAAACTCGATAAGGATGAGATGGATCTGGATGAAATCACCGACCTTGGAGACATAGATGCAGATGCAGCCTATCAAGCAGCAATAGCTAGGGGAGATTATCGATTAGCAATTAGAATGCAGTTTATAAAGTGTCTGCAAACCTTAAGTGCGGCAGGTCATATAGAATGGGAGAAAGAAAAAACCAATCGCGATTATACACGGGAGATAAAGGATAGAGAGATGAAGCGATCATTCCGTGAGTTGGCTAGTTTATTTGAATATACTTGGTATGGAGACGTGGATGTGGATACCCAATTGTTTAGAGTATATGATAAGAAATTTATGAATTTTTTTAATGTACTACAATGAAAAGGTACGTTAAGATAATACTTGCTATACTCCTATTGATTATCATTCTGATGTCTGTCCTGTTCGAGCTCAGAGATGTACCCAAGGTGAAGGATAACAATAGTTACAGTATTGAATCAAAGGATTTAGGTGGGTTGCAGCTGTTTTATGGAATGTTGCAAGAGTTTTATGGAGCAGAGAAAGTCACCCACTATAAAGAAGATGATTTTTCATACCTCCAGGAGCGATCTGGTTCTTCTCTGTTAATTGTCATTGATAAGACTATTGTTCTAGATTCTATATTGCAAAATGTGTTATCTGAGTATGCGGCAAGGGGTTATGAGGTCTTACTTATAGCTGATGAGTATCAAGTTGAGGACTATAGGAGTTTGTCTACAGAGTTAGGCTTGTATGCACACGATACGATTTTTGATTTGGTATGGAAGGATACAGATACTTTGGTGTACAAGCCTGCATTGTCGGAGAGTTCTATGATTCCATATTCTAGTATTCATCATTTTAGAAAGGATAGTTCTGGAAGATTTGAGCCCTTGCTAACTAGAGGGGATGACTATGTTTTGTTTCAAGTAGGAAAAATTGCGGACTATCAAGTCTATTTGCATTCGGCCCCGATGTTATTTCAAAATAGAAGTGCTCTAAGCGGTGCTTTTTTACAGAATTTTTTGATGACATTTAGACTCTTCGAAAATGATAACGTTATTGTACATCAGTTTGATAATGCATTTCTAAGAGTAGGCTCTAATAAGGATTCTGTGCTACAGTATATCTTAGGACAGCCATCACTGAAGTACGCCTATTATCTGACCTTACTGTCAGGGTTGGTGTATGTACTTTTTTCTTCAAAGAGAAAACAAAAAGTGATACCAATAGAAGAGTTGTCAAAGAATACGAGCCTTGACTATGTAGAAACTGCGAGCAGTATTTTTATGGCACAAAATCAGAATAATAAGTTGGTCAAGCATATGAGGCGAAATTTTTATTTCAAGATAAAGTCGATGTATTTCTTGAATCAAGATGACCCTTTGCTGGAAGAAAAGCTAGCTCGTAAATCTAAGTATCCCAAAGAGGAGATAAGTAAAATCATTAAGCAATTTGATCTTGCAGGTACACATTCTTTTAATGATGACCAGCTGATGCGATTGTATAACGATATTAATTCATTTGATAAAAACCGTAAGTAATGTCAGATATATTGGACGATTTCTTGCCAAAGCCACCAGATCCTGCTGATGGTCTTAATGTAACTCAAGATTCTGGAGTTACAAACACTATGAAGCATCTGCAGGACAAAATAGAATCTGTTCTAGAAGAATGTGGCAAAATAATTATTGGCCAAGAAGCGATGCTCGAGCTTATTCTAATTTGTATACTTTCAGATGGACATATTCTGCTAGAGGGAGTTCCTGGCATAGCAAAGACCTTAGCAGCTAAGTCGGTAGCTAAGACTATAGATGCTGATTTCTCAAGGATACAGTTTACACCTGATCTAATGCCTACAGATATCATAGGTACTTCTTTGTTCAATATGAAGGAAGCTGAGTTTATCTTTAAGAAGGGGCCTATTTTTAGTAATATGATACTCATTGATGAGATTAATAGAGCACCAGCTAAGACGCAGTCAGCGCTCTTTGAGGTAATGGAAGAAAAGCAGATATCCTATGACGGTATACATTATCAAATTGAGTATCCTTTTGTCGTTATCGCTACACAGAATCCTATAGAACAAGAGGGTACCTATAGATTACCTGAGGCACAATTGGATAGATTCTTGATGAAAATTGTACTTGAATATCCTAATCGAAAAGACGAAATAGCTATACTCAATAGATTCAAGGATACGAGTGGTCCGCCTGACACCACTATATTGTCTACAATGCTGACTAGAGCAGATCTGCAAGCGCTCAAGGATGCAATAACAAAGATCTACATCAAGGATGATATTATAACCTATATCGCTGACCTAGTCGGCGCTACGCGTGAGCACAGTAAGGTATATCTTGGTGCTTCTCCGCGTGCCTCGCTGGCCCTAATGAGAACAAGTAAGGTTGTTGCTCTTATGGCAGGACGTAATTTTGTTATTCCAGAGGATATTCAGTTTGTCGCACCTCATGTGCTCAATCATAGATTAATCCTGACGCCAGACGCAGAGATGGAGGGACAGACCAGCCATAGTATTGTAGCAGAAATTATCAAAAGTAACGAAGTGCCGCGCTAAATGGGATCTACCTTTCTAAACAGGAATTTTTTTATTGCCTTGGCTCTAGCTATACTGCTT
>CALFUU010000060.1 GCA_937929835.1 uncultured Saprospiraceae bacterium
TCTAAGTCACAGGTGACTATCCAGTATAGCGATGACCATAAGCCAGAATCTATTGATACTATTGTTGTCAGTACACAACATGATGATTTTGCAGCAGAAGAAAAGATGCTTAAAAAAATCAAGGCTGATGTCAAGGCCATAGTTATACCGAGAGTAAGAAAAAAAGTAAAGGCTTCTGTCAGAAAGTTGCTAGATAAAAGTAAGATTACTTATCACGTTAATCCTACTGGTAAGTTTGTGATCGGTGGACCACACGGGGATACAGGCTTGACAGGAAGAAAGATTATCGTCGATACCTATGGTGGCAAAGGTGCTCATGGTGGTGGTGCATTCTCAGGTAAGGATCCTTCAAAAGTTGATAGATCAGCGGCTTATGCGACAAGACATATTGCTAAGAATCTTGTGGCAGCAGGAATTTGCGAGGAGGTGCTTGTACAAGTATCTTATGCTATTGGTGTAGCCAAGCCTACAAATATCTATATCAATACCTACGGTACCGCCCAGGTGGGGAAAAATGACTCTCAGATTGCTAAGATTGTCAGTAAGGTATTTGACATGCGACCTTATGCTATCGAGCAGAGACTAAAACTCAGGTCTCCGATATATTCTGAGACAGCAGCATATGGCCATATGGGTAGAAAACCTATGAAGAAGAAAGTATCCTTTAAAGATGGATCCGGTAAAGTAAAAACAATGTCTGTCGAGACTTTCCCTTGGGAGAAGCTCGATTATGTTAAGAAGTTAAAGACGGCCTTTAAGGTTAAGTAAAACTTCAAACAACCAAATTGAGGGGCCCTTGTTTCATCTGAAGCAAGGGCTATTTTATTTGCCCTAGTAGCTCTTATATATTGCAGGTTATATATAATTTCAATCCTCAGTTAAGACGACCTATGAAAGACTTTGCATTCAGACATATTGGCCCCTCAGAAGAGGAAATCAAGGAGATGTTATCCACATTAGGCATCTCCAGTGTTGACAAACTTATGGACCTTACAGTACCTCCATCCATAAGACTTAAAAAAGACTTGGACATACCCGAAGCCCTAAAAGAGACAGCCTACTTAAGGATGCTCAAAGAGATTGGACAAAAAAATAAAGTCTACAGATCTTATATCGGACAAGGGTACTACAACACATTGACCCCACCCGTCATCCAGAGGACCATATTTGAAAATCCTGCTTGGTATACCCAATACACGCCTTATCAAGCAGAAATTGCACAAGGTAGACTCGAAGCACTGCTCAACTACCAGACAGTTGTCAGTGATCTAACTGGCCTACCGCTAGCCAATGCATCCCTCCTAGATGAAGGGACAGCAGCTGCAGAAGCTATGATGATGGTACACGCCATCAAAAACAAGAGAGCCAAAACGCCGCGAAACAAATTCTTTATAGATAAAAACTGCTTTGAACAAACTAAGGCTGTCGTCAGAGGAAAAGCTGCACCGCTCCGTATAGAGATTATAGAAGGTGACTACTCCGAGCTCACTGTGACAGAAGATTGCTTCGGAGCACTGGTACAATACCCTAACGCAGTAGGTAGTATAGAAGACTATAGCCAACTAGCAGATACAATCCATCAGGGTGATGGCCTCTTAGTGGTTGCTGCGGACTTAATGAGCCTTGCCCTCATCGCCTCTCCTGGTAGCTGGGGAGCTGATGTTGTAGTAGGAAATACACAGCGCTTTGGTGTACCGCTAGGCTATGGTGGGCCACACGCCGCTTTTTTCGCTACAACAGAAAAATATAAGCGACAAATTCCAGGCAGAATCATCGGTGTATCCAAAGACAGACAGGGCGGCACCGCTCTAAGGATGGCACTACAGACGAGAGAGCAACATATCAAGCGTGAGAAAGCCACCTCCAACATTTGTACAGCGCAAGCACTCCTCGCCATAATGGCTTCTATGTATGCTTGCTATCATGGACCAAAAGGCATCAAAGGCATTGCGCAAGAAATCCATAAGCACACCAAAGCCCTACACCACCATCTCAAGTCAAAAGGCTATAACACAATCAATGATACGTTCTTTGATACAGTGACCATCAAGGTAAATGACAATCAAAAAGCCGCTATACAAAGAAACAGTGCAGAGAAAGAAATCAATCTATTCTACACGCAGGATACGGTAGCTATTAGCCTAGACGAAAGCATCTTGCCGCAGGATCTAGCCGATCTCTTTGACATCTTTGATAACGCTACTGAGGAAGGATATACCAATGGCGTACCATATGGAATTCCAGCCAGTCTCATAAGACAAGACAGCTATCTGGAGCATCCTGTCTTTAATATGCATCATACAGAAACACAGATGATGCGCTATATCAAGTCATTAGAATCTAAAGATTTATCTCTTGTACATTCTATGATAGCTCTAGGTAGTTGCACAATGAAACTCAATGCTGCGAGCGAGCTGATGCCAGTCTCTTGGCCAGAATTCTCTAGCATACATCCGTTTGCCCCCGCTGATCAAACAGAAGGGTACCAGCAAATCTTTACCGAGTTAGAAGCCTACCTTTCGGAAATTACAGGCTTTGCGGGGTGCACGTTACAGCCCAACTCTGGTGCTCAAGGTGAGTATGCAGGGCTTATGCTGATCAGAGCTTATCATCAGTCTAGAGGAGATAATCAAAGAAATATTGTCGTCATTCCATCATCAGCGCACGGCACCAATCCAGCAAGTGCCATCATCGCAGGGATGAAAGTTGTCGTTACTGCTTGTGATGAAAATGGAAATATCTCCTTAGAAAATCTTAAAGACAAACTAGAGCAGCACAAAGAAGATCTTGCAGCAATAATGGTGACCTATCCTTCTACCCACGGGGTATTTGAAGAGTCTATTGTTGAGATTTGCGATATGGTACATGATTATGGCGGTCTGGTATATATGGATGGTGCCAATATGAATGCCCAGGTCGGTTTGACTAGTCCAGGAGCCATCCACGCCGATTGTTGCCACTTGAACCTACACAAGACCTTTGCCATTCCGCATGGTGGCGGTGGCCCAGGAATGGGACCAGTCTGTGTCAATGAAAAACTACTGCCATTCTTGCCAGGTCACAATCAACTAGCCAATAGTGACACCGCTATACTGCCAGTCTCTTCTGCAGCTTGGGGGTCGGCTTCTATACTGCTTATCTCGTATGGCTACATCAGAATGCTGGGTAAAAATGGCGTGAAGCTAGCTACAGAAATTGCTATTCTCAACGCCAATTATATCAAGGCGCGATTAGAAAAAGAATACGATGTATTATATACAGGTAAGAATGGATTCTGTGCACACGAACTCATACTCGATCTCAGAGACTTCAAAGAAGCTGGCGTCTCTGCCGAGGATGTAGCAAAGAGACTGATAGACTATGGCTTCCATGCGCCTACCTTGAGCTTCCCAGTTCCTGGTACGATAATGATAGAACCTACAGAGAGTGAAGGCAAGGCAGAGCTGGACAGATTTTCAGATGCCTTACTATCAATCAGAAAAGAAATACAACAGGTAACAGAAGGTCTACTAGATAAAGAAGACAATGTCTTAGTCAATGCCCCACACCCTATAGATGAAGTAACTGCTGACGAATGGAAGCACCCCTACTCTCGATCAGAAGCGGCTTACCCAATGGAGTACTTGAAGCACACACAAAAGTTTTGGGCCACAGTGGCACGTGTTGATAATGCCTATGGGGATAGAAACTTAGTCTGTACTTGTCCGCCTATGGAGATGTATATGGAAGAAGAAAAGGAGATGGCTTAGATGTTTTCTAATGATTGCTGATTAAGCTAAGAGGTAGATATTGATCTAGCGTGAGTACTCTCAAGCTAATCTTTACGCCAGTCGTCACTGTTTTCAAAGGCATTCATCACAGAGAAGTAGATCATTGCATAACTGTCTCCTGATGGCATATACCGACGTTCTAGTTGATACAGTCCTTTGGGGTCTGAAATCGTTTCTAAAATTAATCCATTCATATTGGAGAACTGCTGTTGGAATTCTCCATTGTCATTGTAGGGTTTATGACAGACCCACTCCTCTCTGGTCCATTTGGTCCCATCTGCTTTCTGCTTGAGCGGGAACAAGATGTGCTCTTTCTGAAAGGTGGTATCGGAAAGAAAATTCATATAAAACTTAAGAAACGCTTGAGGGATGTCTTGCGTGATGATCTCTTGATGCGTGTGGCCATTCTGTTGGGTAGACTGGTCCCTGCAAGAAACCAAAAGTATACTTATAAGAACTGCGGTCACCAGGAGTTGTGTCCTAATAATTATTGCTCTACTCATTGGCATTCCATACAATATACGAGGTAATCCGATTCTATCTTATGCACATTTAATTCATAGGTCTGGTTAAAATCACCTTTGCGTACCCAGCCTTTTAGTTCAAGATCCTTTTTGAAAAATCTAAAAGGATAGACATGCATATGCTTCTTGAAATCTAATTCTTTAATTCCATAGGCCTTATACATGCTTTCTTTTGCTCCCCAAAAGACATGGTAATAGGGCACGAGGTTTTCTTGTGGGAGCTTGGCCGATTCGTTATCAGAGACAAACTTATGCTGGATGCGGGTAATTTTTTCCACTTCATTTTGGATATCAATCCCAACAGACTTATCAGAGATAATCACAGCCACCTTATCCTTAGAGTGGCTGATAGAGATATGCTTATTACAGTTATAACGAAAAGGCTTCCCCAATTCAGTTTTGTGGATAGGAGTTCTTTCTTTTTCTCCAGATATGAAGTGCAGGAGGAATCTACTCGTCATCCATTCTCGCTGTCTATGAGGTTTCATTTCTAGATAAGCTGCCTTTTCAGCTTGGGTCAATTGCATATATCGCTTGAAGTAGGCATTGCCCTCCTGAGCATCCCATATAGCTATACGCGTATGCACATCTATC
>CALFUU010000061.1 GCA_937929835.1 uncultured Saprospiraceae bacterium
TAGTCACTGAATAGACACTTTAATGAAGATGTGTCCGACATCCATCTGAATATACTTCAGATGCGTGCTCTACTGATACTCCTTAGAAACCCTATCGTTGCTCGGCTTATCATCCGCTCTACCATTGGGTAACACAACGCGTGCTGAAATAGTTACAGGAGAACCATCATCCACAAATCTGTATCCACCTATATACAGATCTATCTCTCTTCTAGATCTGAGCAAGGGTCCATTGTATTGATAAGGAGGTTGCTCTACGCCATTGACTCTCCAAGCTATCTGAACATTTTCGATAGGATCTATTCCAAAGTTTTTAAGCTTTACTCTGACCAACTTAAATCCTTCACTGATGGTCGTAGGTGCAATAATTGCTGTAATGCCAGCATCATTGTTCTCAAGATCTAAAGCGCCTCTCAGAGTTGTCTTTAGTGTATCATTACTGACATTGTTGTCCATAACGCCATTAGGATTAGAAGTATAGAACTCAAAGTTGTAAGTAGCATTCATATTAAATCTAAACCCAACTATATACAAATCAATTTTCCTCCCAGGTGCTAAAGATGGCCCTACATACTTGTAAGTTCCTCTACGTACGCCGTTGATATCTGCGTGGATGTCTACAGAATTGATAGCTACATCGCCATAATTTCTTAGAGAAACCTGAATTAAAGAAGATCCATCACTAGGCTCTCCTGGCTCTAAGAAAGCAGATACGCCACAGTCTACAACCTGAGCAGTAGTCATATTAAAAGATAAAGCAAATACGATTGATAAAAGAAAAGCTAAGTTTTTCATTTTATTAAGTTTGAGTTTGTTTATGATTACGATTAATTACAATGTAAAGATGGCATTGATAAAGACTACAACTGTCAGTCATTAAACGTATTTCTCTTGTAGGTAAATCACTTAGACCTTTTCCATTTTGTAACAAAAATGTAACTGACCCTACAGACAAGAAAAGTATTTGAGATAACAATGCCCTAAAAAGTAAAAGCCCCACGCTATTTCCGAACCTCTTGAATAGAAATTGGAGATAACAATGGGGCTGATACTATTTCTGATCTAATGCTGATTTAGCTTTTGCTTTCAAAAGCTATTAACTGATACAACTAACTACTTTTTCTTCTTTGACTGACCTACGATGCTTTTTCCTTTGGTTCCTGGCTTGGCCTTAGGAGCGGTATTACCTTTAGAGAGTCTTGCGTCTTTTTTCTTAGCTTTAAGTGCCTCGGCATTCTTTCTTGCTAGAGCATTTTTTGTCTTCTTGTTAATCTTAGTTGCCATAGTAAAAGTGTTTTTAAATGTTAATTTTTTACAATTAGATTATAGATCAAAATTAATTGCGTCACTAAGGCTATCCCTCAGCTAAACAGCGTATTTATACATATGGGTAAAACTCGTAGTCAACCTTATCTAGCTCTCTGCCCAGCATTGACGAATCTTCTAATTAGAGCAACATTAAGTCTTTGCTACTAGCCTTTCTGTGATAAGAATCCATATAGGACTTATGAATATCGTCAAGGAAATAAGTGAGATCGTAAAGTCATAAGAGAACTGTGTCAGGATACCCACATTAATTGCCGTCATACAGATCAAGAAGCTCAGCTCCCCTATCTGACCTAATAAAGCCCCACCCACAATCGCTGATTTCCAATCATTACTATAAGCTCTTAGAATCAGAGCATTGATCATATGATTGGTTATATATACAGCGATGAGCATTAAGGCCAGACTATGCCAGTGCGCCACTAGAAAACTAAGATTAAGCTGTGCACCTATAGAAATAAAGAAAATGGCCACAAAAAGTATCCTAAACGAGTGTATAGCCTGGTGAATCCAAGCTGTCGCCTTTCCCGCGTGCATCACAATGCCGCCCACAAAAGCACCCAATGCTTCCGATATACCGAAAAAATTGGCTAGTAGGGCACCAGAAAAACAGAAAAATAATGCCATAAACACCTGTAACTCGTGGTCATCCTTGATTGTATTCTTGAAGGGTAGCTGCTTGATTTCCTTTTTGATGGCCACATATGTGATGAGACCTACAAAAATGATCCCTCCGAGTATTTTCATATATATGGAATCCACAAAAGACACAGAACCTGCACTCACCGTCGTGCCCATCATAGATATAAAAATCAGTATCGGAGCGATGGCAATATCCTGAGCCAAGAGGATACTCGACACATTTTTCCCTAGTTTGGAACTAAACAGACCCCTCTCCTCTAATAGCTTAAAGACCACAGCAGAGCTGGAAAGTGCTATAACACAGCCCAGTACTAGAATCCTTGCCATACTCCAATCCAAGAAGTAGCCGACAAGAAAGACACTGAGCACACTCAGCAGTATCTGACTAAGCGTACCAAACAGGGCTAGTTTCCAGTCCCGAATAAAGCTGGAAAGATCAATCTCCATTCCTATAAAAAAGAACAAAAGTATGATCCCTAATTCTCCAATAAATACTATCGATTCGGGATTCTCTATGAGATCTAATGAAGAAGGGCCAACAAGAATTCCTATCAGAATATAGGCAACCAAGTTGGGTTGATTAATTTTCTTAAGGAAGAAGCTGGCTAAGACCACTAGCAATACGACGATGCAGATAAAGCTAATAGAACTACCAAACTGAGAGATAAAAGGTAGCATAGTAATGTTTTGAAATAACAAGCCCCCGATCACCTAGCTCAAGAGAAGCGTGGTGCCAGGGGCCCATATATTAGTGCAACAAATAATAACCTACTACTGTGCGGCTTGGGGCTTGAGCAAGTCATAGAACTGGCCCAGCTTAGGTAGCAGAATAATTCGTGTTCTTCTATTCATTGCTCTGTTTTCTGGAGTAGAGTTATCAGCTATACGATTGTACTCTCCCCTTCCCGCAGCAATCAATTTGTCAGGATTGACACCATAGTCTTTCTGCAGCGTCTTGACGACTTGAGAAGACCTTCTTACACTCAGATCCCAGTTGTCTTCGATACAGCTGTTTCTGATAGGCACATTATCTGTATACCCTTCTACCATCAAGTCAAGATCTGGCTTGGACTTGATAATCTCCGCTATCTTGGACAGGACTTCGCTAGACCTTGGCGTCAAGAGATAACTTCCTGACTGAAAGAGCATCTTGTCAGAAAGATTAATAAACACGACAGTCTTATCAACTTTGACATCGATATCTTCGTCATCTATACCTTTCTTCAATACGGATTTCAGATTGACAGCAAGTGCTAGATTAAGAGAGTCTGCCTTGGACTTTGCTGCCATCAGTTGTCTGATGTACTTGTCCTTGGACTCCAGTTGTCTAATAGTCTGATTCATATTTTCATTGGCAGACTTGGAGAGTACAGTAAGATCTCCTACTTGAGAGTACTGTTGTTCACGTTGTTTTTGGAGATCTTTGATCTGATTCTTATAAGACATTTCCATTTCATCCTTAGACTCCTTCATCGTATTGTAACGCAGAGCTTCTGACTCTATTCTGGTCGTCAGCTTGTTGGATTCTTTACGACATTCGTCTAACTTGTATTCCGCTGCTCTCAGATCATTGGTCATCAGTTCTAGTTCATATCCGACATCGGCAAATTTTTTCTTACTGACACAGGACTGTAAAGTAAAGACGGTTGCTAGTAATATTATTAGTGCTTTCATAAGTGGGTAATTTTTATTTTTAATATTTCTCTTGAGTTAAAATTTTCTTTTGCTGGTTAAGTATCGTTTGCAGATTCTGCAAGTAGCACTTTGATCACTGGGCACAAGCATTATGATGTGCAGATGAAACAAATCTTGCTTAAGTATAAATTGGCCTTTGCTTAAGCTCTGCTTTTGCTCATCTGAGATATTGACCTCAGCAATATGATCATAAGCAATCCTGTCCTGATCTTCTTGCCATTTTATACGCATCTTATCAAGGTCTATGAGACCATCCATACGCCTATTTCTAAAGAGTTCTAGTAACCTCGACATAGTCTTCCTCTCTACTGAACTTAGATTTTCAGAAAAAGATTGGTTTACCACCAAATCCGCTCTATTAGCGTAGGCATAATACTGTGTCTGCATAAGCCTTAAGTCCACCAAGTCCTCTATACTCAAGGATCGAACAAACTGCATCTTGGCTGTAGATAACACAGGGAATATGTACCTCAGTCTATACTCTATAAGTTTTTCATTAAGTTCAGAACTAGGTATCCCTAGGTCAAAGAGTGCAGCGTATTCTTGAAGCAGATCTTCTTTCTCTATTTGCTCAAATAGGCTGTAGACCCTATACTTCTTATCGCCTATGACCTGCTTGACTGACGCATTCCTTTTGTCCATTAAGTCAGCATAAATGACATTAGGATTATCAGCAAACAAGTCTATGTTGGCTATATCTAGTCTAGACTTATACAGGATAGAAACTAACTTATGCGCTTCTATATCTGACAACTCTAGGCGCTCTTTCAGGTAAGCCACTCTGGTCTCTACGCGATCGAGCAATTGCATATTGACACTCTGAGCATTTAGTACTTGTGCCAAGGCTATAAAAATGATGAGATACTTCATATCGATGCGGATGTTATTTTTTTAGTTTTCCATTATGATTATAGACTCTTTCAGCCTGCTACTCATCAGTTTCTCTTGCTCTATGATCTGCTTGAGAGACAGCTTGTCGAAGTTGGACTCCTCAACAAAGGCTGTCACTTTAAATTCCGTTCTTCTATTTTTTTGATGCTCCTCTTCTGAGCACTGAGATCCGTCAGTGCAAGCATTGACCAATTGAGATTCACCGTAGCCCTTGGCTGTTATTCTGCTCGACTTGATGCCTCTGGATACGATATAGTCTACGGCCGACTGCGCTCGTTTCTGTGATAGGACCATATTGTAATCAGACTTACCTCTGCTATCTGTATGAGAACTTAACTCGATGATAATTGGGTTTCGTCTCAGTATTCTGACCAGTCTTTCTAGAGCTGGTGTGGCATCCCTTCTGATGTTGGACTTGTCATAATCGTAATAGATATTATCTAATACGATAGCCTCATCCTGAATGATTTTTTTCATCGGGATATCAGAAATAATGCTTCCCCTTTCGTTGAGACTTGTCAACGCAGACTCTATCTCTGGAGATGCGTAGGTGCCTAAGCCCTCAAAGCATAAGATACAATCGTCTACATCGACATAGACTTCTATACGCTTAGCGTAGTAGCCTTTCTTGCGTAACAAAATCGTGTAATGATTACCCCGTTCAAAATTAACTCTGAAGGTGTTATCTGGATCATCTTTTGTTACAATAAGTTCCTTGCCTGTCGTACTGTTATAGACCTCTATTTTTATATTCCTCAACTCCTTACCGAGTTGACCTGACGTATAACTAAAGAGCTCCTTGACCGTAGCCTCAAACTCGTAGCCTGGCAGGCGATTCATCGTGATACGTATCATCTCATCCTCTTCACTAAGCTCTACAAACTGCTCTTTGTCATAGTAAGCCTCTCGCATACACCTGACGACATAGAGCCCAGGAGTCCGCACAGGCAGAAAGAACTGTCCTTTGATATCCGTATAGACTGTTGCGGTCAAGCCGTCGTCATCTAGGCTGTAGAGCTTGACTTCTACCCCATCCAGAGTACGGGAAGAGCTGGTGTCTACAATACGACCCTCCAGCAATATCAATTGTGAGTGTACCGTCAATGATAAGAGTAGAAAGAGACAAATGTTTAGTAATTTCATCTTGACTAATTTTTTGTCAAAGGTCGCTACTAAACCAGCTTATTTTATCGGAGTAAAAGCCTATTTTCAATATAGGTAATTCACACAGAAGAGGTGTTGTGCTTAGATTGAATAAACTTGATCAGATTTCGCAAGGTCTTTCTTCTTATCTCACTAGCCACCTCTGTTTCGAGTTTCTTTAGTGTATAGAGAAAAGTAAATTTGATCTTGTCTATAAGTATCTGATCGACTCTTAGAGAAAACGAATCTTCAACGATATGATCTGTATACTTATTAATCGATTCGATAAGCGAGTTCTCTAGTTCCTCAATATTATAAGATTGAGAGGGCGACAATTCGAAATCTAGAATTACTTGACGCTTATTGCTTCTAGAGTGATTGATGATATCGCTTTGGAACACTTTTTCATTGCTTAAGATGATCAACTCTCCTTGATCATTTTCTAACAAGAGCTTGGTGAGCTTGATGTCTTTGACGACACCCTTGCTGGTGCCGACTGTGATGTACTCTCCAATATTAACCACCTTGGTAAATGAAATAAAAAAACCACTCAGAATGGCAGTCAGATAGTCCTTACTTATGATTGCTACAGCAGCAGCAACGATAGAAATAGAAGTAAAAAATTGTACTGGGCTTACACCATTATACTTTAGAAAAAGGAAGAATAAAGAAAAGTATATAAAAACTGTAAATGCATTAGTTACAGACCTGATAATGTTATCGGTGCGGTCATAAGTTATGACATTCCTTATTCTGTAAATAATGACAACGGTCTGTAGAAATACAAAAACAATGGCAATAGATCTTAGAGTGCCAAAAGCTTGATCCAAGTAGGGTAACCGATCTAGTTCGTTTTTCCAATAAAAGGATAGGAGTAGTATAAAAGCTACAAGGTATTTTAGAATTATCCTATTTGAAATAAATTTCTTCATACGTCAATAAGACCAAACTTGATGGCATACTTCACAAGACCAGCTGTATTCTTCACTTGCAATTTATCTAGAAGATTTCTACGATGTGTGTCCACCGTCCGGATACTGATAAAGAGTTCTTTAGCGATTTCGGGATTAGAATACTCTTGCGCAATTTTAGTTAGGATTTCTTGTTCCCGTTTGGTGAGTGGAATAACCTGAGACTTATCTTTCGGACTCGTCCCTTTTGTTATATGGTTGATGAGTACCTGTGAGACATGATTGCTGTAATACGTACCACCTTGGTGTACGGTATTGATAGCATTGAGCATTTCCTCTCCGCCTGCATCTTTGAGCAAGTAGCCCTTGGCACCGAGTTCTAGAATCTTGACAATATAGGTGTCCTCTTGATGCATAGAGAGCGCGAGGACTTTGAGGTCTTTATGGTCTTCTAGTAAGACCTTGGTCAAGGTGATGCCACTTTCGTCACCCAAGGTGATATCCATAAGTAAGACATCGGGTCGCTCTTTCTCTATGTGTGATAAAGTTTCTTGGGTGTTGGACGCCGACCAGATGACATTGATATTCTTATCATCATTGAGAATGGCAATCACACCTTCTCTAAACATTTTATGGTCGTCAACGATAGCTAGTTTAATCATTAGGCTATATTTTCATTTGTTATCGGTAGCCAGACAGTGACCTCATACCCGCCTGTACCTAGGTCTTTTACGTCTAGTCCACCATTCATACTTTGTGCTCTTGCTTGCATATTTTCGAGACCTATACCAGATTTCAATTCACTGTTGCTGCCTTTGCCGTTATCTGCAATCAGCATATGTACATTATCGTCTTCCCTATTTATTTTTAGCGTAAAGACGTCGGCTTTACCGTGCTTGAGACCATTATGTACCGCCTCTTGTATAATCCTATAGATATTAAGTGCTTGTGCGCTGGACAAGTGGGGGTCTTCATCAGTGATATTAATGTCTGTTTCGAAGGTTACATTGGCACTAAGTGATACACGGCTTATAAGCCCGTCAAGAGCAGACTTGATGCCGAAGTCTAATATACTTGAAGGCATCAGGTCATGAGAGACCTCCCTTATCTCCTTGGCCACTTCAGAGATATTTGTAGAAATGGTGTTGATCCTCTCTTTGAGTGGTTCTTCGGCAACTTTCTTAGCGATTGCATCTAAGCCTAATCTGATCGAAGATAGATTGGGTCCTACTCCATCATGAATTTCTCTGGCCAATCTTTTTCTTTCCAGCTCTTGACCTTTGATCAAGTTTTTCAATGTATGGTTTTCGCCTTCTACCCTAAGCGTGACGTCGTGACAGATAAGGATTGTACCATCTAATATTTTTTTGCCGACAACATCGAGGTATAAGTTACCAACCTTGACGTGATCAACTTTAAAGTTGAATCTACCTTTGGAAATAGACTTACTGATCTTGGCATCTATTTCCTTACTAGAAATTATATTTCTGACGGGCTGCTCCAAGTATTCTGAAGTCTTTCCTTTTAGATTAAATTGACTCAATACTATTTTATTAAGCAGAGTCACTTTACCCTCAAGGTCATAGACAATAATCCCATCAGGTAAGGATTCGATAAGGCGATATAAGAGTTCCAGTCCCTCAGTCAAGTTTTTCATTGCGATATATTATTGTGAGTATACTGGCATCACCCTTGGGCTTGTGGTACTTATCAAAAAGATTGTTGGCCACTTCTTGAGCAGTACCCTTGGCAGGGTTGAGCGTAGGAATTGAAGATAAGCCATCAGAGCAGAGTACCAGTTGTATTTTTTCTTGAAAACTATATTCACTGACACCTTGTCTATACTTGATAACCTGACCTAGTCGACCGCTCTGATTAGCCAGATAATGGAAGACCCCGTCCTTAACCAAGTAGGCATGCGTATCACCATAACCTTTGTAGATCACCTTGCCTGGGGATATCCGTGCAAAGGAAGCTGTGATGCCTACCTCGTCATTGCTCTCCTTCATCAATAGATCTAGGTGGTGTAATAGCTTATCTATCGGCAACCTATAATGGCTATCGATATAATCTTTACAAGAGCTTGCAATTGCATAGGCATCATAGCCTTGCCCTGGTCCATCTATGAGTCCAATGAGCACTGAATCACCATCGTATTCTTTGATAAGATACTGGTCGCCGTTAAAATTGTACAAGGCATCTGGAATACTGACTATTCCGTAATCAACCAGATGATGCTTGATGGGTCTATGTTTTTCGAGGTGTACCTCCGTACCATATCCGGGTACGCTATTGATCGTAAACTGATCTACAAGTCGCTCTGCCGCCAACAATCCCAAACCTAAACTTGTCTTGATTGTAGAATAGCCCTCTCGCTTGGCGTATTCTATATTATTTATTCCCGGGCCACTGTCCTTGACCGTTGCACAAAGGACGCCACCACCTTTCTTGATGCCCAAACTGACCTCACCTCCACCTGCGTGGCGTAAGGCATTGGAGCCTATTTCAGATAAGGCCAGCGTCATCTCCTCTATATCGATTTGGGTATACAAAAACCTCACCCCTAGCTCACGCAACTGGAACAGTGCCGTATGCAGATCTTGATCAGATGCCAGTGTTATAGTGAGATTATCCATCGCCTAACTTACTTATTGATTTTTACAAGCATCTGGCCTTGCTTCTTGTATACAAGTAGGAGTGCTCTCTTGAGATTTTTTTCTAAGATCATGTTCTCAAGTTCTACACCAGCTGTGACCATACTTGCTGCTACTACAGGTTTGATACCGCAAAATATTACCTCCATCCCCACGAGCTGCAGCAACTTATTGAGGCGCTTTAGGTGGGCTGCGATAGAGCTATCGATGATATCTATATTGCTCAGATCTACGATAATGATATCGTTGTCATTTCTGTTGACGACTTCCATAACAGCATCGATGACCTTCTTCATCCTTACCGAGTCCAGAGTACCGTAAAAGCTAGAAAAGAGACATCTCTCCGTAATCTCATTAATGACAATAGAGGCATCTCCTCCCAGTATCCGTCTGCTGATGGCTACCTTCGCTCCTTGATTGTTATCCTGATCGGGTTGATTCATAACATTGTTTTAATAGGTTACACAAAATTGGCTCTAATACGCAGACTGGTCATCCGTCATAAAGCCGATATTACAAGTAGGTAATTTACCTATATCTCGAAGAAAAACCCTCATTTCACTGGTCATAAGGTAACAATACCCTAGTCACTATCTATAAGCAATCAACTGTGGGAGACTACCTATAGTAGTATTTCCTGATATGAAAAAATAGGTATATCACGTAGGAACGGCACTAGAATTCAGTCCAATTTTGTCTGTAGAAACAGAGACAATATCTCAGAATAAATCTTACCTATGATGAATCAAAAAGAATTAATCGACTACTACTCTGTAAGACCTCGCTATGTAGAGACCTTATACAAACTGCAGACGGAATTGCTCAAACTACAAAAGCATATAAAGGAACATAATCTGCGGGTGGCTATATTTTGTGAGGGCCGTGACACTGCAGGAAAAGGGAGTGCCATTGCGCGATTTTCACAATTCTTAAATCCACAGTTCTATAAGACAGTAGCGCTCGGCAAACCCACCAAAATAGAGAGGGGTCAGTGGTACTTCCAGAGACACCTCAAGCAATTGCCCAATGCGGGCCGCATCACCTTCTTTGATAGAAGTTGGTACAATAGAGCCCTTGTAGAACCTGTGATGGGCTTCTGCACTGACCAGCAACATCAGCTCTTTATGCAGCAATTCAATACAGTAGAGAAGATGCTGACAGACGATGGCCTGACACTTGTCAAGTTATGGTTCTCCATAGAAAAAAATGAACAAGCCAAGAGAATTAACGAGAGAATTAATACCCCACTGATCAACTGGAAAGTGAGTCCAGTGGATCTAGCCGCACAGGAGAAGTGGGAAGCCTTCACGGAGTACAAATTGAAAATGTTTGACCAGACCAGCACCACGCATGCACCCTGGATCATCGTGAAAGGCCAATCTAGAGAGGCCAGCCGCATCCAAGCGATGCAGTACATCTTATCACTTTTCGATTACGAAAATAAAGATGCAACTTGCACTCAACTTGATGCACAGTATATTAAAGCCTGGAAGCCTAATGAAAGCCAAAAACAATAAAGTGTCTGGTAAAAAGTAATGGCACCAAGTCGATCCCTACTTAGCAACTAGTCGGACCTAGGGCTCTTACTCACAACCACCTCTTCCTTCTAAAGTAAGCGAACAAACTGATCACAATGACAGACATAATCGCCAAGAGGATAAAGTATCCATTAGTAGACTTCAGTTCTGGCATATTTTCGAAATTCATACCATAGAGACCAGTCAGAAAAGACAGCGGCACGAAGACTGTCGTTATGATCGTCAAGACCTTCATAATCTCGTTCATCTTATTGCTGATCTCTGCATTGAGCAAGTCCTGTAGCCCGTGGATATACTCCCGTAGATTCTCTGATCTATCAAGCAACTGCCCGACCATTTCTACCAGGTCCCTGAAATAGATGCTATTGCTCGATTCTATATACTTAGATTCTGAGCGGCTGACGCGGTACAAGGCCTCGCGCAGTGGAGCGATATACTTATGGAACTTGACTATCTCCTTCTTTACAAAATGAATATCCTGCCGAGTAGATTTCTGATCGCCCTCTATGACCCAGTCTTCTAGCTGCTCCACCCGCTCCTGCAAGCTATCCAGTACCAGAAAGTAGTTGTCTAAAATGCTGTCTATCAGCGCAAAAGCCAAGTAGTCACCTCGTTTCTGACGGACTAAGCCCTTACCAGAGTGGAGTCTACTTCTGACCAACTCAAACACATCTGTATGGTCTTCCTGAAAAGAAAGGAGATGATCTTGCGTAAAATATAAGGCGATATGCTCTGGTATTATCCTGCTCGAAGTTCTATCATAGACAAGAGACTTCAGAAGGATGTAGATACCCGCTGGATCTTCTATAAAGACACTACGGTGCTGCGTATCCACAATATCCGCAACCATCATCGGGTGCATATTGTGGGATTTGCCTAGGGCCTCTATGACCTTGATGTCGTGCATTCCTCTCACATCATACCAAGAGATAACCTTGCTATCACTGCCTATTGCAGATACTTTGTTGCTATATAAGCGCTCTTCTACACTATCGGTATCATAGGATAGGTGGTGTAACATTACCTTCTCCACCTTCTTACGACCAGTAAATATGAGTTCTTCGGGAGCCCTTCCCAATTTTGATTTTGAAGTCATACCCCAAAGTTAACACCCTATATGAATCAAGCAGATTCAGAAGTCCTAATCAGGCATCGGGAGAGCAAGTCTACAACTTACAATCTGCGAGAATTACCTAGAAACAAAATACGCTTTTCTACAGAGGAGCGGATCTCTAAGTCCTATGATCTTTACATTATCATCTAGTGAGTTGCACTAGGAATAAATACAAAAAAATGAAAGCTCTAACACTCAGATTTCTTACACTACTGACAATAGGATACAGCACTGTGGGCCTAGGCCAAAGAGCAATCGTTGTCCTGATCAATGAAGTCCCTACAGAGGTATATATAGATGGAACGCAGATCTTAGCCGCATCGCCTATGCCCGCTAATTATATGGCAGGATATGAGTCCACTCCTGAAGGGTATGATATTTTCCAGAAGAAGTCGGGTGACCTAGAAACATACAAGTGGAAAAAGCCTATTGCCCATCGAGATCCTGCCGTAAGAGACGAGAGACTCACAAAGTCAATTCCTCTCAGAGATATCTCTGCAAAGAAAAGCGCCGAAGAATAATGTAATCAGTACACAAATAGTCTTAAGCACAAAAACTAAAAAAGAAATGCGCCGATTTATAATTATCAAAGAAAAGACATCAATCTATCTACCTCTATTTGAATCCGTATTGATGCTGATAACCTTTTTTATATTAGCCCAAATATTTGTGGCCAACGGATTAGGAGAAATAAGATAAAACATCAAGGGTGAGGAAGCGCTCTATTATAGACTTATAATAGACAATTGATTATACAATCAACGATATAGCTTCCTTGCCCTGATACACTAGAAAAGTAAATAAGTAGTACCGCCATAACGATAACTTAGAAATAATAATGAAACAAGTAGAACTTATCAGACCCAATGAATTTGAGCCACATCATCATTGGTATCCTAAGGCGCTTAATGCTACGATACATCCTATGATCAGTTTCTTCTTGAGCTTAGGTCAAGAAAGAATAATAACGAGATACTGCCACCTACACCCCAATGTAGATCGTGATAAGCTATCCGAAATACTCAATCACCGGTGCAAGTACTTTCTGTGGGGCGGCGCTGACTTGCTCAATGTTACCTCAGCTGGAGGAAAACGACAAATGGTCGTCATAGAGAACAACTCGTGTCCCTCTGGTCAGAAGTCTATGCCCCTGGTCGATGACAATCAGGAGCAAGGCAGTTACAGGCTGATGGTCGAGAGAACCTTCAAGCCTAGCCTCAAAAACTTGAGGAACAAAATCAAAGGTGGTCTAGCTGTCATCTATGACAAAAATCCTATGGAAGTATCTGGCTATGCAAAAGTTATAGCAGACGTGATGAACGAGCCCGTATATTATATCTCCTTCTACAAGGATGACGATGACTCTAAGGTGAGATTTGTAGATGGGATAATGCATATCAACTACGAGGGAGAATGGATACCAATTAGGGCAGCTTTCCGTTATGTCACCCAGAAGCCATGGTCAAGAATACCTGTCAATGCCAAAACAAAAATTCTGAATCCCACCATAGCTTGCCTAGCAGGTGGCAGAAACAAAATGGTGGCAGCTAAAGCTTATGATATCTTCAATGCCGAAATACAACCCTATGGCCTGAAGATAAATATTCCAGAAACCATCTGGGATGTCAGCAAAAACGAGATCCCTCTATGGGTCCGCAAGATGGGCGGCCACGCTGTCATCAAAGTGCCCTATAGCAATGCAGGGCAAGGTGTATACACTATCGTAACGCAAGAAGAACTAGATGCCTTTATGGAACTGGAGTTTGATTATGACTTATTTATTGTACAGAGTCTCATCGGTAATTCTAACTGGAGCAGTACAACAGCAGCAGGTAAGCTATACCATGTAGGTACTATACCCAATCAGAAAAACGAAACGTTTGTAGCAGATATCAGAATGATGGTCAGCAGTACCGAAAGTGGTATCAGACCCTTGTGTACCTATGCGCGACGAGCAGAAAAACCCTTACTAGATAACATTACCTCTAGTATAGACAGCTGGTCTATGCTCGGGACCAATCTCTCGTATAAAAATGCGCAAGGTGGCTGGGAAAGTGACACCAACAGACTAGTGCTTATGGACAGAAGAGATTTCAACAAACTGGGTATAGGACTAGATGATCTCATAGAGGCTTACATACAGACAGTACTTTCTACTGTCGCCATAGATAAGATGTCTAAGACCTTAGTCAATAAACAAGGTAAGTTCAGAATGAAATTATTTGCTAGCCTAAATGATGACAAGAGCCTTCTCGATGAGATTGTACTTTGATAATTTTACCTAACTATTATAACAAGATCAACAAGATGACAGTAAATCAAAGACCACTGAGACAACTCTCCCCTCGGAGTCTAGGGTTGCGCGGCAGCTGGCTCAAGGTCTATGCTTTGTTTATACATGCACTGAAGGGACAACCACTTCTGATAGAAATACCGGATGCATCTGAGGGAGCAAGACGAACGGATACTGAAACAATTAATACAGCACCACCTAGCGCCGTGCTGTCACCAACCCAAGAAGATAACTCAGAAGAAGAACACCTATTTATCGGTTCATAATTCTTTCATTGGTGGGGATGTAGAATTTTTTGTGAGTCTTACATAACTTAATATAAAAACAAAACGCAAGGTATACAAAATGAAAAACACTTATTTTGACCTTATAGATCAAAGCTATTATTTTCCTCAGGAGGGCTTTGATTTACAGAACGGCTACCTAACTTTCCATGGATTCTCAATTAAAAATCTTATAGAGAAGTATGGCACACCATTTAAGCTTGTCTACCTTCCACGTATAGGAGAACAGATACGTAGAGCTAGAAACTTATTTAATAGAGCTCTAAAAAAACATAAGTATCAGGGACAATATAACTACTGCTACTGCACTAAGTGTTGTCACTTTTCACACGTAATAAAGACGGCACTCAAAGAAAAAATACATCTTGAAACTTCTTCATCTTTTGATATTGACCTCATCTTTAAACTGTATGAGGAGGGAGAATTGACTAAGAACACAATCATCGTGCACAATGGCTATAAGACCGAGGACTATTTGCGGAAGATTCTTAAGCTCAACAAGGAGGGGTTTAAGAATTCTATACTTGTGCTAGATTCCAAATCCGAGCTAAAGAGAGTTAAGACCTATGCCGCAGAGTACAGTGGCAAGCTTAAGATAGGTATTCGCGTCGCTATAGACGAAGAACCACAATCCGCATACTACACCTCACGCTTAGGTATAAGGCCTGCAGAAATTATGACTTTTTATCACGATGAGATAGAGAAAGATGAGAATCTAGACCTCAAAATGGTACACTTCTTCATTGATTCTGGCATCAAGGATAATGTCTATTACTGGGGAGAATTTAGCAAAGCTATGAAGATTTTTGGGAAGCTGAAGCAAGCTTGTCCACAAATAAAAGCACTGAATTTAGGTGGTGGATTCCCCATCAGGAATAACCTAGGCTTTGAATATGATTATGAATACATGATCAATGAAATCGTCAAGAACATCAAAGCTACTTGTACAGAATATAATATTGATGAACCAGACATATTTACCGAATTTGGCAAATACACAGTAGGTGAAAGTGGTGCCATTATATTCCAAGTGCTAGAACAAAAAAGACAAAACGACAGTGAGGTATGGTATATGGTCGACAATAGTTTAATGAATACTATTCCAGACGCTTGGTCTATACATGAAAAATTCATCTTACTCCCGATAAACAAATGGACTAATGAGTATACCAAAGCTAATATCGGCGGCATAAGTTGTGACCATTCTGATTACTATAACTCTGAAGATTTTAATCAACAGCTATTCTTACCGACTATAGAAGAAGATGATGATGAGCCACTCTATGTTGGCTTCTTTCACACGGGCGCATACCAAGATTCCATCAGTGGCTATGGCGGCATTAAGCATTGTCTCATTCCAGCCCCCAAGCTTATCGTCATAGATCGCGACGACAAAGGTAACTACATCGATTATGTCTACAGAAATGAACAATCTGTGGATGAAATGCTCTCCATTTTAGGTTATTAATACAAAAGTTATGATGAAGAAAACCTTTGCTGGAATAGAGCCAGAATTTGCAGATTACGAGCACTCTAAAATTTGTTTGCAGTCCATCCCCTATGACGGCACCAGCACCTGGGGTAAGGGTGCACATAGGGGTTTTGAGGCTTTTCTACAAGCAGCAGAGAATATGGAATTATACGATATTGAAACCAACACAGAAGTGTATAGGCAAGGTATCTTTATGGAGGATGAGATGAGAGACTTCACCTCACCAGAAGACATGTATACTCAAGTCTACAATAAAACGCAGCAACTTCTCACAATAGATAAATTCTTGACTTTCTTTGGTGGAGAGCATTCCATCAGTATCGGCATCATCAAGGCTTTCTATGAGCACTACGAAAACCTGACGGTACTCCAGCTAGATGCCCATACAGACTTAAGACCAAGTTATCAAGGAACACCATACAATCACGCCTGCGCTGTATATGATGCTAGTATAAATTGCAATCTTGTCCAGGTCGGCATCAGAAGTATGGATATATCAGAGAAGCAATATATGGACCCAGACAAGGTTTACTTTGCTGATCAGATCCACAGAAACAATAACTGGAAAAAAGAATCTATCGATCAACTCACAGAAGATGTCTACATAACACTAGACTTAGATGTGCTAGATCCCTCTATAATGCCAGCTACTGGCACACCAGAACCAGGTGGGCTTAGTTGGTACACATTAATCAACTACTTACAAGAGGTATTTAGAGAACGCAATATCGTCGGATTTGATATAGTGGAATTAGCACCCATCGTAGGACTTAGAGCACCAGACTTTCTAGCAGCTAAGCTGTACTATAAAATGCTTTCATACAAATTTATATAAGATGGAAAATAGAGGTAAAGTATCCCAATTTGTACTAGAACACTACAAACACTTTAATGCCGCAAGTCTTGTGGATGCAGCTGTAGCCTACGAAACTCAGCTCGAGAAGGGCAATAAAATGATGGTCACTATGGCTGGAGCTATGAGTACAGCTGAACTCGGCAAATCACTAGCAGAAATGATAAGGCAGGATAAGGTCCATATTATTACTTGCACAGGCGCCAACCTAGAGGAGGACGTATTTAACCTTGTCGCCCACAAGCACTACAAAAGGATCCCCCATTATAGAGATCTCTCACCAGAAGACGAGAGAGACCTACTTGATAATCACTACAATAGAGTGACAGACACTTGCATCCCAGAAGCAGAAGCGATGCGGGCTATAGAGGAGCACTTGTATAAAGTGTGGAAAGAAGCTGATGACAATGGAGAGAGTTACTTTCCTCATCAGTACTTCTATAAGATACTGCTGAGTGGCGAGCTGGAAAAGAAATATCAGATTGATCCTAAAGATAGTTGGTTACTCGCTGCTGCACAAAAAAACATACCGATCATAGTACCTGGATGGGAAGACTCCACTTGTGGTAATTTCTTTGCATCATATTGTATCCTCAAAGAGATGATACCAGCTACTATGAAATCTGGTATACAATATATGATGTATCTAGCCAAGTGGTATCAAGAAAACACAAGAGATAATCCCATAGGCTTCTTTCAGATAGGTGGTGGCATAGCAGGTGACTTCCCTATCTGTGTCGTCCCTATGCTACACCAAGATCTGGGCTACACTGATACGCCTATGTGGTCATATTTCTGTCAGATAAGCGATAGTACAACCAGCTATGGTTCCTACTCGGGCGCAGTGCCTAATGAAAAAATTACCTGGGGAAAACTACTACCGGAAACACCCAAATTTGTTATAGAATCAGATGCTACTATTGTAGCTCCTCTCATATTTGCCTACTTACTCAATTGGTAACAAAATGAAAAAGATACGAAAACTTAAAGATGAATTGTCCAGTAAGGATTCTAAAAGAAAAACTAAAACAACTAAAGCTAAAGTAAGACTCACTCCCTACGATAAGAAATACTCCAAAAATTTAAGGCATTACTTAAGCGAAGAAGAATGAATAACAAGCCTAGACTGATCAAAGACTACGAGAAGCTCTCTGAAGAAATTATAGCTCAAATTAAGCTAGAGTATCCATATGGATTTGAAAAGAAGCTGATACTCTTCAAAAACCAAAAAGGGCAGCTGGTCAGTGCGCTACCTTATGAGACAGAAGACCATTACTACTTAGTTAGAATGACTAGGGCCGAAGCTCAAGAGATCATCAGTGATGACGATGACTATGACGAAGATGGCAACTTAACAGAAGAAGCCATAGAAAGAAATGAAGAACTCCTAGAAGATATGAATGAGGATTCAGCAAAAGATTAACAGTACCTTATTAATGAAAAAACATCGCGTACTGATCATTACAGATCACAGAAACCACAGCAGCGAAAATTCTCTTTACGCCTTGGCTACGGCGATGCTACAGTCCCCGCACACCGCAAGTGTAGACATTGCAAGTCGTCATAACGAGCTTAACAAAGATTTCTTTGCTCACAAAGTCCATAGTCCACTCTGGGTAACAACAATAACTGAGCAGCTAGTATATAGTAATGAGAATCATCCACTGGACAAAGTCGACAAAGTGGGTCTTATAGAAAGTTACGACCTCATCTGGCTCCGACTACCACCTCCTATCAGTCTGGAATCTCTAAGTCACTTTTCAGCAACATTTCACAACCAATGTATCATCAATAACCCTAAGGGCATATATGCAACAGGTAGCAAGGAATTCTTGACAAATTTTACTTCAGTATGTCCACCGCTGAAGGTATGCCGATCCATAGATGACATCATTGAAATAAAAGAAAAATTTCCCATAGTCCTAAAGCCCTTCAGAGAATATGGCGGAAAAGGTATCGTCAAAATAGATAACCAGCAAGTATGGGAGGGTAAAAGGGAGCTAAGTTTTGACGCATTCAAATCAGAATTGCGTGGGGCTCAAGTTGAATTTCTTGCCGTGAAGTATCTAAAGAACGTCCATCAAGGAGACAAAAGAATAATCGTTGTAAATGGGCAAACACTAGGCGCCTCACTACGTCTTCCCCCCAAAGATTCTTGGATCTGCAACGTAGCCTTGGGAGGTAGTTCACACAGCACAGACATCACAGAAGCAGAAAATAATATTATAAAAACAATCAATCCTACTTTGCAGAAAATGGGTATAGTGATGTATGGCGTGGATACACTAGTCGGTGATGATGGAGATAGATTATTGTCAGAAATAAATACGACAAGCATAGGTGGTCTTCCCCAGATTGCTCGGCTTAATAACAAACCCTTAGTAGAAAAAACCATAGATCTAATATGGCAATACTACTTCAGTAAGAAGTGAAACATATGAAAGAAACGATAATTGATAATTTAGATCTTAGTAAAGTACCAGAAGGTCGTATCAGTCGCTACTGGTTAGACATAGTAGAAGATGGTATGGGTATCCCGATAAGGATTCCTTTGCTCATTGCCAAAGGTCATACAAAAGGTCCAGTTGTTGGTATTACTGCAGCCGTACACGGTAATGAACTCAATGGCATACCCGTCATACAGCGTTTATTCAAAGAGATAGATCCTCTATATCTCAACGGAACAATCATAGGTGTGCCGATTGTTAATGTTCCATCCTATGTAAGAAAAAAGAGAAGATTTCTTGATGGCGTCGATCTCAACCACATAATGCCTGGTAAAGAAAACGGCACCGTGAGCCAACAATATGCCTGGAGAGTGATCAATAGGCTGGTGTCACACTTTGACTTTCTGGTAGATCTACATACTGCTAGTACTGGTAGAATTAATTCCTACTATATACGAGCAGATATGAGTGACGAAACAGTAAGAAAAATGGCTCTCCTACAAAATGCACAAATTATCGTACACAATCCACCTAGTGATGGCACCTTGCGCGGAACTGCGAATAGCCTCAATATTCCAGCTATCACACTAGAAGTCGGAAACCCCAGTCTTTTCCAAAAAGGTATGATACGGGATGGTCTCACGGGTATGCACAATCTACTTGGATATTTCAAAATGTCTGATTGTGAAGTTGAGGAAATATCAGATGAAACCGTCCTCTGCAAAAAATCGTATTGGATATATAGTGATGTCGGTGGGCTACTTGCTGTCCATCCCGATGTTACCGAAATAGTCAAAGAAGGCCAGATCATTGCCACTGTTAGAAACATATTTGGAGACACCATTAAAGAATATAAGGCGCCAGAAAGCGGAATCGTGATAGGCAAAAGCGTAAGTCCTGTCAATCAGACTGGCGGTAGAATTTTACATTTAGGTATTATGAA
>CALFUU010000062.1 GCA_937929835.1 uncultured Saprospiraceae bacterium
TGAGTCCAAAAACAATAAGCTTATAGAGGAACTAAAGGACAATCTAAAAAAAGACAAACAACTCACTCTCCTCAGCGAGGTAGAAGGCTTAGAGAAGCGTATAGATCAAGAGCAAACGATGGCTATGGAAACCCACAAGGCTGAGATTATCTCTTACATAGAGCAGCAAATTGCGACAAGAAATCACTTTCAGAAGGGTAAATATTTCCAGAGACTGGACAATGATACGGAGATAGATGAAGCTGTGGCCCTACTCAATGACCCCACACGATACAAGTCTATTTTGGGTAAATAGACCGATTAAATAAAAATTATAAAAGGGCTTTCCATTAGGAAGGCTCTTTTTGTTTTGGGATGCTTTATTTTGGTGGCAAAATCTTACTCTTGGCCGCAATACTCTGTCTAGAAACCTCTGCTAAAGCTTGCACTGTCGCTATTGCTCAAGATGGTGTCTCAGTCGTCCAGCGCTCTGCTGATGGCGAGTGGAAGCACAGTAGAATGGTGACTCTCCTCATACAAGAGGCTCTAGAGCAAGCCCAGTGTACACTCAAGGACTTGGACGCGGTAGCTGTCAGTCAAGGCCCCGGGTCTTATACTGGCTTGCGGGTAGGGGCTTCCTGTGCCAAGGGTCTGTGTTATGGTAGCCATCTCAGGCTCCTCGCTATCCCGACACTCACTATCATCGCTCAGGCGCAGCTGCACTTAGGTACAGAGTACATCCTCCCTATGATAGATGCCCGCAGGATGGAAGTGTATTATAATATTTATGAGAGTGCTCTACAGCCTATACAGGAGACCAATAATCTCATCTTGGACACGGACTCCTTCCATAGGATAAAGGACAAGCAGGTCGTTTTCTGTGGAGATGGCGCATTTAAGCTGCGGGAATTTGACCTATCTGAAGGTTGGCAGATAGTCGACGAAGGTGCTCTTGCTCAGCATATGGCACCACTGGCTGAGGCCCGATTCCAACAGCAAATCTTCGAAGATGTAGCCTACTACGTCCCTTTCTATCTCAAGCCTCCAAATATTACGAAAAGTAAAAAGCCCCTTTTTTAGCAACTATCTGACTCTTTTTAGCATTTACGGTATGGTATGTGATTGATAATCAACGAAATACGGATTAGTGTTTCTGTACTGTTAAAGTTTTGGTACAGTTTTAGCATTAACCCGTATGTAATTGAAATCAACTTATAAAACTTACCTATGAGAAATAAAAAGAACGAAACTGTTACGCTAAAGAAGGGCGGCAGCGAAATTCAATTAGACTACGCAGACTTACGTAAGGCGGTTTTAGTCCTGAGAGCGGTTAACCATAAACTCAGACAGAGAATAATAGACCTCCTCGAAAACAACCAAACGATGACCGTCACCGATATATACATCAAGTTGAGATTGGAGCAGTCAGTAGCGTCGCAGCATCTTGCGATATTACGTAGAGCAGGAGTTGTTCTAACTGAAAGACAAGGCAAATTTATCTACTACTCACTAGATAAAGACAGACTGAATCAGATCAGCAAGTTAGTAGAAGACCTAGCTGGATAGACAGTCTATCCGATATAAAGAATGAAATAAATAAATTTCTTACTGGTAATTTATTATGATTTGAAAGATGTTAATCTCTATAGATTAACATCTTTTTTCATATGTATACCTCTGGAAGCTATTTATTAACAGATTAAATATTTTCTTAATATTTCTTCCAAAAACCAAAAGTTATGTTCATATTTGTTGCCTAGGTCTACTACAACACTACTTTTAAGAAAACTACAGGTTCTAATGAATAAGACGCAGGTCAGGTTTAATAGTGAGAAGCTTCAGTATTCAGCAGCTCTCATCAAAGCATTAGCCCATCCCCTTAGATTAAAAATTCTCGAATTCATTGATTCTCAAGGCATTATAAATGTCAACAAGATCTATCATACCCTTAAGATAGAGCAATCAGTGACGTCACAACATCTCAGATTGTTGCGATTGGCAGGAGTGGTTAATGCTAAGAAAGATGGCAAATATGTCCATTATGACATCAATTATCCTATACTTCAGAAAGCGGAACGAGCTGTCAATAACTTCTTGTTACGTGAAAAAAAAAGTCTGAAATAGACGCATTTGCTCTAACTAATTGAAAAAAAAGCAAGGCTGCTTAGAGATATATCTCTAGGTACAAAGAAATAATAGGCTCCAGCAGAATACTTCTGTTGGAGCTTTTTTAGTTGATTTTGAAGAGTTATATATGGGAAGCTGTATATCTAAGAGACGATTTATGAGATGGGGACCTTAGGGGGTGCAGATTTAGAATCTACATTATGAAATAGACCAAATCGTTAAGAATGGATGGCTGGAAATACAGTGAGAGTTGCGTATAGCTCTGATCCGATTTTAGTGGATTATTGCAGCCTGAGGGTCATAATGATAGAGTTATGAGCTCAACTCAGAGCTCATCTCATCAACTTCTGGTGGTGCCGTAGCTTGTTTTTTGCTCGTATCCTCGGCCAAGAAGAAAGACCTATGGAAAAGTAGAATCAAAGTCACTCCCACAGAAATGGCAGAGTCTGCAACATTAAACACAGGACGGAAAAAAGTAAAGCGATCTCCACCCACAAAAGGAAACCATTCTGGGTAAGCAGCATTGATCATCGGGAAATAAAACATATCCACGACCTTTCCTTGCAGGAACTTTGCATAGCCTCCCGCTTCAGGGAAGATGGCCGCTATGTTGCCACGATGAAAGCTGCTCTCCTCGAATATTAATCCGTAAAAAGCGCTGTCTATGATATTGCCTATAGCCCCTGCTATGATTAATGCAAAACTAAATTGCAGACCTTTGGAGGCTTTTTGATCAATGATACCTTTGAGGATATAAGTCAGAAAGCCCACCATAAAAATTCTGAAGATGCTCAGGATATACTTCCCTGTCATCCCACCAAAGCTCAGCCCAAAGGCCATCCCCGGATTTTCTACAAAGTGAATTCTCGCCCAGTCTAGACCAAATATTTTAAACCCACCCTGTATGGGATAGGTCATTTTGATATATACCTTAAGTGCTTGATCTATAATGAGAACAAGAACAACAACGCCGATGATCCAACCTGACTTCTTCACTTTCTTTTATTACTTCAGTTTTGCTTGTTTAGCCTTGATGCTCAAAGTCGCGTGGGGTACTGCTTTGAGCCTTTCTTTAGAAATCAAAGTTCCTGACTCTCTACAGATGCCGTATACTTTGTTTTTGATGCGCAATTTAGCATTATCTAAGTGTTTCAGCATTTTCGTTTGTCTTGCAGCTCTGATTTGATCTTGTTCGACTTGCTGAGCACCTGCGGCATCTTCCAGCCCTTTAAGCTTGGAATCGTCTGATTCTGCTTTAAGCTTGATTTGGTTTAAGTAATAATCTAGCTGCTTTTGCGCATTAGCGATCTTCTCATCTAATAACTGATCAAATTCTGCCAGTTCTTCGTCGCTGTATCTAGTTTTATCGCTCATTTTAAACTCATTCTAAGTACAAGTCATTGCTTTTCCTCTGAGGCTATACACTTTATATATGTCAAAAATGATGCTAATGAGGTTGAAATCCATACTAAATTGGCTAAAACAGGCCAACTTCTCGTCTAAATGTAATACAAACGCCTAGTTGTCTGAGTAGACGACAGTTTGGGGTCCACCTCCTCCCCCAATTCATCACTTAGACTGAGCCTAAGCAGTCGCGCCCAGTGCTTCTTCTTTTTTCCGTATCGGGAGTCAGAGGTCTTATTTGCCATTGATCTTGCTTTGTGATATGTTAGCAGAGATTACATCATCCAACTTTTGATTTGCGGTATTTTATACATCTAGCATATAAGGGCACCAACTATAGTGGTTGGCAGAGGCAAGAAAATACAGCAGATACAATTCAGCAAATTATCGAGGGTAAGCTATCCTTGATTTATAAGAAAAAAGTGACGGCGTATGGTTGTGGGCGCACGGATGCTGGAGTGCACGCCAGCCAATATGTGTTGCACATAGACTTAGATGAAGCACCTTCTCTTGACCTTAAGTTTCTGCTCAATAAAAACTTGCCTGAGGATATTGCGGTCTATGCAGTACTAGAAGTGGCAGATGATCAGCACAGTCGATATGATGCGAGTAGTCGGACCTATGATTACTTTGTCCACTGGAAAAAAGATCCCTTTCTGATTGGCTATAGTACCTTGTATGATGACCTTAGCTTGGACTTTGATTTGATGCGAGAAGCCGTAGCCCTCTTGTCTAGCACAAAAGATTTTAGGCCACTCTGCAAGCAGCCAGATCTGTACAACAACACCTTGTGTAGAATTACTAATTGTGCACTTTTTGTTGATGAGCAGCGGGGGAGATTACGATTTACGATTACGAGTAACCGTTTTCTCAGAGGTATGGTGCGCCTCTGTGTTTCTTTCTTGCTTCAAGTTGGTACGAGGAAGATTTCTCTCGAGAAGTTTAGTCAGTTGCTTCGCCAAGAAATAGAACTCAACCATAAGCGGCCAGCCTTACCCAATGGTCTTTTCTTGAGTCGGATAACGTATCCCTTTTTGGAATTGGAAGATTCTAGTAATCTCATAAAAATGTTGAAGCTGGGCCTGGAATAACACGGCTATATCTATACTGAGTACTGCTGTATGTCCGATTTGCGCCAATTGCAACTTTTGCATAAGTCACTGAAAATCAGATAGATATAAGTATGTAATTGACTATATCTAGAGCATTGTAGCGAATTAAGTGGACTATCTTCCCTCTATGCTCATCGTGCCTTGACAAACCAACCCAACACTTATCCTTAATATTCAGTACCTTTGAAGCATTATTAATGAATAATATCCTCCGTTCCTAGCCGAACACTGATTAGTTCAAAATCACAACTTCAGGAGGATTATATGATATACTTATAATGAGATTTGAAGATTTGAAGATAGCGGAGCCCATATTGAAGGCTCTGCACGAGAAAGGATATGTAGAACCTACCCCCATACAAGCCAAAGCCATACCGCTAGTCCTCGATAGAAAGGACGTCCTCGGTTGTGCTCAGACAGGAACGGGAAAAACAGCAGCTTTTTCACTCCCTATTATCCAATTGATTAACGCCATAGAGGCTAAGAGCACAGGCAAGCCCGTGGTCAGGTCATTGATTGTAACACCGACTCGAGAGTTGGCGATACAGATTGATGAAAACATCAAGGCCTATAGCAAGCACACCAATATCCGCTCTACGGTCATTTTTGGTGGTGTCAAGCAAGGCGCTCAAGTAGCGCAACTCAAGAAGGGAGTCCATATATTGACAGCAACACCAGGAAGACTCCTAGACCTTATAGGTCAAGGGTTGCTCTCTATAGAAACTGTAGGGTTATTTGTACTCGATGAGGCAGATAGGATGTTGGATATGGGCTTTATCCACGATATCAGAAAGCTCCTCGAGCTGCTGCCAGAAAAGAGACAGTCCCTATTCTTTAGTGCAACTATGCCCAAGAGTATAAAGGATCTCTCTCAGAAAATACTGAATGACCCTGTTAGAGTGGAGGTAACGCCTCCGAGCTCGACAGCGGAGACGGTACAGCAGAGTATCTACTATACCAATCGAAAGCTAAAGAAAGACCTGTTGTTACACGTCTTAGAATCTAATAAAATAGAGCAAGCTCTGATATTTACACGGACCAAGCACGGCGCAGATCGCGTTGCTCGATTCTTAACCAAGCAGAATATCAAGTCGTCATCAATACACGGTGACAAAGCGCAGAATCAGCGTCAGAAGGCGCTTACGATGTTCAAGGAGGGAAAGCTGAAGACACTGGTGGCTACCGATATAGCTGCAAGAGGAATAGATATCGATAAGCTGAGGTATGTCATCAACTTTGAGGTACCCAATATGCCAGAAACTTATGTACATAGAATCGGTAGATCGGGTAGAGCGGGAGAAGAAGGCAATGCCATCGCACTCTGTGAGCCAGAAGAAAATGCTTTTGTCAAGGATATAGAGAAGCTGACCAAGACTAAGATAACTGTTATAGCAGATCACCCTTTTCCTCAGACAGAAAAGCCCATGACAGAGGCAGAGAAGAAGGAGTGGGAAAAAGAGAAGCAAAGACGTAAGCAAGAGTTCTTTGCCAATAGAAAGAAAAGTAAAGAAGAGAGAGGCGGCGGCCGAGGACGAGGTGGCAGAAATGAAAAGTCTAGAGGCGACAAGCCTAAAGCAAAAGCTCAAGGCCGCAAAACAGAAGTCAAAGCAAAAGCTAACGATCCGCAGTCTAAAGAGCGGACAGATAAGCCTAGAAGTGAGGGTGGAGCACCTAAGTCTGGAAATGGACAAGGTAGGGGCTCTGGCAAAGGCAAAGAAAACAGCAAGTCTAAAGGCAGATCAGGCGGTAAAGGCAAGAGGAGAAGTACGGATATGTCGCCTTCTCTGAAGAATAAATTTATGTGGCCTCTAGAAAAATAGATCTAGACGCTATAACAAATATCGCAAGGTATCGAGCATCTAAGATGGAGATCTAGATAAAAGCCAGTAAAGCGGTATAGCATATTGTGTGTGCTCATAACTATAGTGATCCAACAGATAGCACATTTCTGTACTTAAGACTGATCTGTGTCCTTCGCAATCAGACCCATACGTCCTTCATCCTCAACTTGAATAATCTGATTGTTGATCATTATTTGATGTCGGAATTAAGAGAGTACCAGATGTGAGTAGCGCATTGTAAGGCTAGTTTCAGAATGTACTTATCACACTAGAAGGGTAGAAGTTATTCACACTTCTTATTGGACAGCACATTAGGAGAAGTGTTAGGCATTTATGGGAGGAGATTTTAGTTGAGTAATTAACTATGTGGGCCATACCTATGTATATGTAAATCTCCTATTAAAATCTCTTATTGGTTTCCAGAGATGGCGATTATCTCTATAAAAGTGGCGGGAAGAATGGCTTTCTGGCCATAGTCTATAGATAAGGTAGAATAAGGACTATCGTTACTTAAATAAGGTCGTTACTTCAATAAGGTACATATCTATCGTCAAATCAGCTCGTAGACCATCATAAACAAGTATAACTTATGTAATTAGAGAAATTTTTGTCATCTTCAACTACACCTTAATACAGAAAGATGAAATATTACCTCTTACTTCCACTCAGTTTTTTGTGCTTGTCTCTATTTTCCCAAGTTGCTTCCAAGGAGGCTGCTGTTGATCGTTTTGCTGTATTTAGACCGGCACAGCAAGATTTGAAAGTTGAAGATTTCTTTGAGAGATACGCCACACAGATGGGTCTTACGCAAAGTGATGAATTTGTAGTTGTAAAAGAACAGAAGGGTCTAAATAATTTTAGTCATACAAGATATCAGCAAGTACATGATGGTATTCCAGTGTTTGGGGCTAGCTACATTCTACATACTAAG
>CALFUU010000063.1 GCA_937929835.1 uncultured Saprospiraceae bacterium
TTAGAGTGAGTATCTTTCCATAAATCATAGCTAGTTAATAAGCCGACGAGCTTACCATCTTCTACAACTGGCAATTGTTGTAGTTTTTTGGAGAGCATTATCTGAGCGACTTCTTGGAGGGATTGAGTTGGACTAACGACAATAGGATCGCTGGTCATAATTCGTCTTACTTCTATATTCATCATAATAAAACTGGTTTTGATACGATTAATATAGAACATATATTTTGAATAAACAATATTGTGTCAACTTTAATTTTGTTTTATAATTATTAAGCCAAATAAATACCTATAAATATGACTATATTCAATATTTTAGACTTCACGTAGTTTGACCTACCCTTGGTCTACTTTGACGGGCTGACTACAACAAATTCATCAAGTGTCTGTTTAATACATTTAGAACCAAGTACCCATAGAGACGTACTAAGCTTTATGGAGTATATTTGCGCCCAATTTTCAATCAATTACAATGAACTCAGATAAGCTAATTTACTTGGACAATAACGCTACGACACCCACTGATCCAAGGGTCGTAGAGGCGATGCTCCCCTACTTTACGCAGCATTTTGGTAATGCAGCAAGTAGAAATCACCCTTTCGGCTGGCAAGCAGAGAAAGGTGTAGACACAGCTAGGCAACACATCGCCGACCTCATCCAAGTGGATAGCCGAGAAGTCATCTTTACTTCTGGAGCTACAGAAGCAGATAACTTAGCTATCAAAGGCGTATTTGAAATGTATGCCCAGAAAGGGAATCACATCATAACACTCAAGACAGAGCACAAAGCTGTCTTAGATGCTTGCAAAAAGGTAGAGAAGCTAGGTGGAGAAGTGACGTATCTTGACGTCGACAGAGAAGGAATGGTAGACCTCAAGGCCCTTGAAGCAGCGATAACAGATAAGACGATCTTAGTCTCAATAATGTTTGCCAACAACGAGACAGGACTTATACAGCCGATGAAAGAGATCGGAGAGATCTGCGCTCGCAAAGGTGTCCTCTTTATGAGTGATGCCACACAAGCTGTCGGCAAGATTCCTGTTAACCCAAAAGAACTAGGCATACACCTTATGGCTTTTACAGGTCACAAGATGTACGGACATAAAGGTGTAGGCTGTCTCTACGTCAGCAGAAAGAACCCGAGAGTCAAAGTAACTGCGCAGATGGATGGCGGTGGCCACGAGAGAGGTATGCGATCAGGTACACTCAATGTACCAGGCATCGTTGGATTTGGAGAAGCTGCGAGACTCGCTAAGCTAGAGATGGCTGAGGAGGCTGCCCGCTTATCTAAGATGAGAGATCGTCTGGAGTCTGAGCTGATGAAAATAGAAGAAGTCTACCTCAATGGTAGCCAAGCACATAGAATGCCGCACGTCACCAACCTCTCATTTAAGCACGTAGAGGGCGAAGGTCTGATGATGACCTTTAATCAGAATATCGGCGTGTCTTCAGGCTCTGCTTGTACTTCTGCTTCACTAGAACCTTCATATGTATTGATTGCCTTAGGTCTAGGAGATGATCTTGCCCATTCTAGCCTCAGATTGAGCCTGGGAAGGTTTAATACCGAAGAGGACATAGATGCGGCTATCCAGCAGATCGGCCAAGGTGTGCAGCATATGAGAGATCTCAGCCCGATATGGGAGATGTACAAGGAAGGTGTCGACCTCGATGCAGTAGAATGGTCTGAACATTAATAATAGGCCTTAGGCATTGAACTGAAACTGACTTAAATTTGTAAGAACTAATAGAAACAATATAAAATGGCATACTCAGAAAAATTACTAGACCACTTTAAGAAACCTAAAAACGTAGGGACTCTAGACAAAGACAGTAAAGCTGTCGGAACAGGTCTTGTAGGTGCACCAGAATGTGGTGACGTTATGAGACTTCAGATAGAAGTTGACGAGGAGTCAAATGTTATTAAAGATGCTAAGTTCAAGACCTTTGGTTGTGGATCAGCAATCGCTTCTTCTTCTTTGGCTACAGAATGGCTCAAGGGTAAGACTGTAGACGAAGCTTTGGCAATAGACAATATGGCTATCGTAGAGGAGCTCGCTCTCCCACCAGTGAAGATTCACTGTTCTGTACTCGCTGAAGACGCTATCAAAAGTGCCATAGCAGATTACAGAAAGAAGAACGGCATCGCAGAAGAAGCCTAAAACAAACGATATTATGTTATTCGTAGCAGATAGCGCAAAAGAAAAAATCACGACACTGATGAAGGAGTCTGGCCTTTCGGAAGACTTCTTCGTCCGTGTATCTGTGACTAGCGGAGGTTGCTCTGGCCTCTCTTACAATCTAGACTTTGACGATACGCCTCAGCCCGATGATCAGGTGTTTGAGGATAATGACGTCAAGGTGGTTACGGACCTCAAGAGTTTCCTCTATCTCTGTAATACCACTCTAGAATTTTCTGGAGGACTCAATGGGAAAGGCTTTGCCTTCAACAATCCTAACGCCTCACGTACTTGCGGGTGCGGGGAGAGTTTTGCGGTGTAAAGGAATTTTTCAAATTCCTCTTAAAAAAAATTCAAGATTAGTTTTTTGATTAAGACTAGTAGTTCATACTAGGCTATTCAACACTAAAAGACTTCTATTGGGATAGTTGGTTTTAAACTGAATCCCGATTTTCAAATTTAGTTGAGGTCTTACTTTTCCTTAGATGAAAAGTAAGCAAAAATCAAGTCAAGCAAAGGCTGTGCACTGTGCCGCTCCCGCTCCTACTAGCACTAACAGGCTCGACATCTACAAGCCCGCTGTCGCCACTCACCTTATTATTACAGTTTTCAAAAGTTAGATGAAAAGTAAGAAAAATCAAGTTAAGCGAAGACTACACACTTTGCCGCTCTCGCTACCACTAGTACTAACAGCTCGGTATCTATCAGCCCGCTGTCGCCACTCATTTCTAATACAGTTCTCAAAAAGAAGTCATACAGTCCGAGAGGGACGACACCTTTGTAACAAGTGAATAAGATCAGAAGCTGAGCTCCGTAGGAGTGACACAAGAAATCGTCACCTAGAGAAGAATCTGGCAGCTCACTGTCGAGACACACTTTATCGCATTGAAGGCTTTTCTAAAATCCTAGAAACGCAGGAACTCTTTTAAGCAAGATCAACGTTTCACTTATTCATTAAACTTAATGGCTATGCGTAAAAGCAAGAAGACACTTAAGCCATTGAAAGTCAAGATTGACAGAGGTATCAATCCTTTTGATGGTTCGCGGAGGCGGTTATCGACAACTGCCCACAAATCTAGCAAGCACTACACCAGAAAGCTAAAGCACAAGGGTAGTGCTTTTTTATTGGGGAGATGTGGGTAGCCCAACCCTCACTTTTTACATAAAAGACCAAAATAAAAAAGCGAAGAAATAGCATCTCTTCGCTTCTAAATATCTTTATCTGCTATGACAACTAGACAGCAGTAGGAATAGCATTCATATAAGCTTCATAATCAATCATACTTTGCTTGACGATTTCCCAACCCATTTCTTTGTTCTGGAATTTCTCGACTTGGACTTCTTTGTTCTCTAACTTTTTGTAGTCTTCAAAGAAAGCTTTGAGCTCAAGTAAAGCGTGGGCCGGAAGCTCTTCTATATTATTGAGGTGACTCACACTAGGGTCATCTGGCGAAACCGCTATGATCTTATCGTCCATCTCGCCACCATCTACCATACGCATGACACCAATAACCTTTGCCCGCATAAGACTCATCGGCAACACTTTGACCTGGGTCATCACAATAATGTCCAAGGGATCCTTGTCATCACAATAAGTCTGAGGTATAAAGCCGTAGTTGTAAGGATAGGCGTGAGACGAGTGCAATACCCTGTCTAATTTTAGGAATCCAGAATCCTTATCTAGTTCGTACTTAGACTTACTGCCTTTAGGGATCTCTATCATCGCTGTAATGATCTTAGGCGCATCTACACCTATACTTACAGAATGCCAAGGGTTATTGTCTTTACTCATCTTATCCAATTTCAATTCCAAAAGTAGGTTATTTATTCATCGGAAATCAGCATCTATCCGACTCTACAAGCCGATCAACACACATTCCCACTTTATAATCAAGCTAGCCAAAAACAAAAAAGGAAAGTCTACCAAAGAATATTTGGAGCAACAGTATTTAGCATAAATAATAATCCAAGCGAATGAATTCTTTCGGAATTAAGTTAAGTAGCAAGTTTAATATTAAAGTTTTCGGTCCTGCAGAAAAAAAGGTAAGGGAATATGTTAAATAAAGAGCACACCCACTCACTTTAAGCCTATGTGAGATTTGCAAAGAACCCAGCAAAAGACGACCTATAAAAATTCTGTAATCATATACCCACTCATCAATATCATCAGCGCATCTTCTATTATGGTCACCGTACTCATAGGCAAATCGAATACAGCACCCAAGCAAGCACACTGAATTTTTTGCTTATTGAGTACACTCCTCAAGACTCCAATAATGGAAACAGACATCACCAAAAAAGCAATTAAGTTAGTTGCCAATGGACAGCAATTCGATAGATAGGCTAGCCCTAAACCTAACTCTATAAAGGCATAGACATAGGCCCATCCTCTCCATTTATTGGCAATGATATCATAAGTCATATAGCTATCAGCAAAGCCAGATAAATCTAAAAACTTAAAGAATGAAAAAACTAAAAAGAAACCAGCCATAAAATGGCGCATCCATACTCTTATGTCAAAGCCGCCATTAAGAAATTGGATGATTAGGGTTGCCGTAAGGATATAAAGGAAAATAAGTAAAATCGGTCTGTAAGAAGTGAACCAAGACTTTGTTGGCTCAGTTTGCTCGCCGACTTCCTTGAGACTCAAATCGGCAATGGAATACTTGGTATCCACAGCTCTAATGACTTTCTCAATGCTACTTAGAGAAACAGGATCGCTCATTTCAAGGATTGCTGTATCACTTGGCTTATCGACTTCTGCAGAGACAACAGAGGGTATACTGTGCAGAGCCGATTTGATTTTGGCAGCACAACTTGTGCAGGTCATACCGCCTATCTTGTATTCTTTTGTTATCATTAACTTCTTTTGTAGGTCTTTAGATTCTTTAATCAATCAATACCTCAACGCTTACAACTCTACCCCATTAATATAAACGCGATCAATCTGCGGATTCCCAAAACTATAAGGCAGTACACCATAGGAATTGATAGGCTTGGTCAATATCAGATTGGCACGTTTTCCTTTTGTAATAGAACCGACTTCTTGTTCTAGTCCCATCGCATAAGCCCCATTTATTGTTGCGGCATTGATGGCTTCTTCTGGTGTCATCTTCATTTTGATGCAAGCTGTAGACACAACGAAATTCATATTGCCTGACGGTGTAGAGCCTGGATTATAATCCGTCGCCAAAGCTACTGGCAATCCCGCCGCAATCAATTCCCGTGCCGGCGTATAAGGGATGGACAAAAAGTAAGAACAACTCGGTAATGCAACAGGCATCGTCTCAGTCCCTTTTAGTGCTTCGATGTCCTCCTGCAACAACACTTCCAAGTGATCCACACTCAGTGCCTTATGTGCCACCCCCGCTGCTACCCCACCGATTGCTGTAAACTGATTGACGTGAATCTTTGGCTTGAGCCCATAGCGAGCACCTGCCTCCATTACTTCTATGGTATCCTCTACCGAGAAGTATCCTTTCTCACAAAAGACATCGATGTATTCTGCTAGGCCTTGTTCCGCTACTTGAGGCAAAACTTCCTCTAGCATAAGACGAATAAATTCTGCTTTATTCTCTTTATACTTTTTGGGTATGGCGTGGGCTGCTAAGAAGGTGGCCTTTATGGGTATAGTATAATCTGATTGTAATCGTTTGATGACACGAAGCATTTTGAGTTCTGCCTCAGGCGTCAATCCGTAACCAGATTTTATTTCCACTGCGCCAGTACCTAATTGCATCACTTCTTCTAGCCGCACGCGACTCTGCTCATAGAGTGTGTCCTCATCGAGTGCCTGAAGCTTGGCCGCTGAATTGAGAATGCCACCACCCTTCTCTGCTATCTCTGCATAACTCATTCCCTTGATCCTATCTACAAACTCTCCCTCTCGATTGCCTGCATAGACGATGTGTGTATGCGAATCACACCAGGCAGGTAGAATCATCTGACCTGTAGCATCGACGACCTCTGTGCCCTCTAACGTAGGACAATCTTGCATCGGACCAAAGTCTACAATACGGCCCGACTCCACAATCAGAAAAGCATCCTTTATTGTCGGCAACTCAGCCATCGCCTCTCCTGCAATATATCTGACTCCTTCGGGACGAACTTGAATCAGCTCTTTTATGTGCTTAAATATTTTTTTCATCTAGAACAAATCATTTATAAGATCGTCTTCTACAAGTTGTGGTACAGTAACAGTCAGATCTGGCGTCCTTTCCATTTCTCTATTTATGGCAAAAATGGCCCCTTCATTTCTAGCCCAACATCTACGAGCGATACCATTGTTTACGTCATAAAAAAGCATACGCTTGAGGCGCTCTTCTGCTTCTGCTGAGCCATCGAGTAACATCCCGAATCCTCCATTCATCACCTCGCCCCAACCGACACCGCCACCATTATGTATCGACACCCAAGTCGCTCCACGGAAACTATCACCGATCACATTGTGGATGGCCATATCTGCGGTAAACTTACTGCCGTCATAGATATTGGACGTCTCACGATAAGGAGAATCCGTCCCACTTACATCGTGATGATCTCTTCCCAATATCACAGGACCTATCTCTCCAGCGGCAATAGCTTGATTAAATGCTAAGGCAATCTTCGCTCTCCCTTCCGCATCTGCGTAAAGGATTCTGGCTTGTGATCCCACAACCAATTTATTTTTCTTGGCATCTTTTATCCAGGTAATGTTGTCCTGCATTTGCTGCTGGATTTCCTCTGGAGCCGTGGCCATTATTTCTTCGAGCACCTGTGCGGCTAGCTCGTCAGTCCTGTCAAGATCTTGGGGCTTTCCACTTCCACATACCCATCTGAAAGGACCAAAACCATAATCGAAACACATCGGTCCAAGGATGTCTTGGACATAAGAAGGATAAATAAAATCTCTCTCCTGACCAATTATGTCTGCTCCTGCACGCGACGCCTCCAATAAGAAAGCATTGCCATAATCAAAAAAGTAAGTACCCTTATCCGTATGCTTTGTGATAGCCGCAGCGTGGCGACGAAGTGAAGTCTGCACGTGTTGCTTAAAGGTATCTGGCTCTTCTCTGATTAATCTATTGGACTCTTCATAAGTCAAGCCCATTGGATAATAACCACCTGTCCAAGGAATATGCAGAGACGTCTGGTCAGACCCGACGTGGATATAAATATTTTCTTGGTCAAAGCGCTCCCATACTTCTACGATATTGCCGATAAAGGCAATCGACACCACTTCTGCATCGGCCTGCGCTTGCTGGACTCTCTGTACCAGATCATCCATATTATCAATCAGTACATCTACCCAGCCTTGTTCGTGACGCTTGGTCGCTGCTTTGGCATTGACCTCTGCACAGATACTGATACAGCCAGCGATATTGCACGCTTTGGGTTGAGCACCACTCATCCCACCGAGACCAGCTGTGAGGAAAATCTTACCGCTAGGTGTCTCACCTTTCTTTAGTATTTTTCTAAAGGCGTTCATCACCGTGATTGTCGTTCCGTGTACGATACCTTGCGGACCGATATACATATAGGACCCTGCAGTCATCTGGCCATATTGTGTCACACCGAGAGCATTAAATTTTTCCCAATCATCTGGCTTGGAGTAATTGGGTATCATCATCCCATTGGTCACAACGACACGAGGTGCCTCTGGCGTAGACGGAAACAAGCCCATCGGATGTCCCGAGTACATATGCAAAGTCTGCTCTTCCGTCATTACTGCGAGGTACTGCATCGTGAGAAGATACTGAGCCCAGTTCTGAAAGACAGCGCCATTACCGCCGTAAGTAATGAGTTCCCAAGGATGTTGTGCGACAGCGGGGTTGAGATTATTTTGTATCATCAACATTATCGCTGCAGCTTGTGGTGTCTTTGCAGGGTAGTCGCTCATCGGTCGAGCATAGATCTCATAATCTGGCTTGAATCGATACATATAGATACGACCATAGTCATTGAGCTCTTGTAAAAATTCTGCAGCCAATTCTTTATGCCACGCCTTAGGGAAGTATCTGAGTGCATTGCGCAAGGCGAGCTTTTTTTCTGCAGCGTTGAGGCTATCTTTTCTCTTTGGTGCTCTGTTGATTCCAGCAGGTACCGTCTTGGCAGGTGGCAACTCAGAAGGGAGACCTTGCAGTATTTGTCCTTGGAATGTATTTGGATTAGGTGTTGTCATTTTAATTTGCTTTATAGCGTAACTTTTATTTGCCTGTTCACGACGAGCTTGATCATCGCTTGGATATCATCTTTGAGCAGTCGATCCTCTTCTAACTTTTTGACCTGCGCTCTGATTATAGAATGGTTTTCTTCTAGAATAGTTGAGGATTTCAGTGGCCTTCTGAATTCTAGTGCTTGCGCCGCATACATCAGTTCGATAGCCAATATCTTTTCGAGATTGCCTAGGATTTCTACAAACTTTCTTCCAGAGATACTGCCCATAGACACGTGGTCTTCTTGACCTAAGGACGTCGGTATGCTATCGGCAGATGGCGGGAAGCAAAGAGATTTATTTTCAGTAACGAGCGCTGCCGTTGTGTACTGCGGAATCATAAAGCCAGAGTTGAGCCCTCCGCTCTCAGTCAGTAGCCTTGGTAATCCATATTGGCCCTCGAGCAAGAGGTAACTTCTTCTATCCGATATATTGCCCAGCTCAGCTGCAGCCAGTGAGGCATAGTCCAGCACCATCGCCAAAGGCTGCCCGTGGAAATTACCGCCAGAGATGGCTTCCTCTTCACTTAGGATAATGGGGTTATCTGTGACCGCATTCATTTCGATTTCTGCGAGCTCCTTGAGATGTAGGTAGGCATTTCTGCTAGCACCGTGCACTTGTGGGATGCAGCGTAGAGAGTATGGATCTTGTACGCGTTCGCAGTTGAGGTGAGCGGCCAAGTTTTCTGAGCCGGCCAGTAGGTCTCTCATTCTTTGTGCCACAGCTAGTGTCCCTGCAAAAGGTCTGATCTTGTGCAAGGCTTCCTTGAATGGAGAACTAGAACCCTGGTAGCCCTCTAGAGACAGAGCACCACATACATCTGCTAGATCAAGAAGATAATGCATCTTATCTAATCCTAAGATAGCGTGCGCCAAGATAAATTGTGTACCATTGATAAGTGCCAAGCCCTCTTTCGCTTGGAGATTAATCGGCTCTAAATTGTGTTCTTTCAATACATCTCGAGCGGGCATCAACTGGTTGCCACTCCAAAACTCTCCCTCCCCTAGCAGCGGTAGAAATAAGTGAGACAAAGGTGCCAAGTCGCCAGAGGCACCTACCGAGCCTTGCTTGGGCACAACTGGCAAAAGATCATTAGCAATGAAGTAGAGGATGCGCTCTACCACTTTGAGGCGAATGCCAGAGTACCCTTGACTCAAGGCCTGCACCTTACAGATCATCATCATCTTAGACAGCTCAGGCGCTATCGGCTCTCCTACACCTACGGCGTGTGAGATTAAGAGATTGTACTGAAGCAAGCTCGTCTGCTCAGGCGTTATCTGCGTATCACAGAGAGGACCAAAGCCTGTATTGACGCCATAGACAGCCTTATCTGACTGCGCCATTTTTTCTACCTTGGCACGGCAGGCCTTTATTTTTTCTTCGGCAGATTGGACACTGCCCTTAAGTTCTCCTGAGGCGAGGGCTAGGACTTTATCCACGGTCAGTGTATCGACACCATAATTGAATACCATTCTTTAGGATTTTTTTATATCCCTAAGATAAGGTCTTGATTGATACGCAAAATGACTTAATTTTGATGTATTGATAACTATGAGTAATCAATTAGAATATCGTCATATCCGTTATTTCTTGGCTGTAGCCTCAGAATTGCACTTTAGGAGAGCCGCAGAAAAGCTATTTATCTCGCAACCTGCTCTTAGTCGCCAGATAAAAGAGATGGAAGCACTACTCGGCTACCCTGTACTGGATCGGCACAATAGAAAAGTAAACCTCACCCCAGCAGGTGCACTCTTACAGACAGAATTTTCTCAACACCTTGATAGTCTTAATCATAGTATCCTGAGAGCAAAACAATTGCATCAAGGTGACATCGGAGAATTGCGGTTAGGCTATGTCGGTTCTGCTATGCAACAAATCATCCCCAGCCTACTAGAAACTTATCAGAGGCAGTATCCGGAAATCATCTTCTCACTCAAGGAGATGGAGAATCAAAATCAACTAGAGGCTCTCTTTTCTTACCAGATAGATGTGGGCTTCGTTCGATTAGATAAAGTCCCAGATGGGATAGAGCGATGGATCGTGCTCGATGAGCCGTTTTGTCTTGTCCTGCCCACAGAACACGAAATGACTAGAAAAAAATTTAAACACTTAAGTCAATTGCGTGCCGCACCCTACATCTTATTTGATCCAGACTATAGCCCTTCTTACTACGATAAAGTGATGCACTTATTTGAAGAAAGCGGATTTAGTCCAAAAGTATCGCACAATACCATACACGCAAGTTCCATCTATAAGCTCGTCGAAAAGGGATTTGGTCTATCCATAGTGCCCGTTTCCTTAAAGTCGGAAAATCTGAAAGGTGTCAAGTTTATCGACTTAGATAATATTGCTCAGCGGACCCAATTATCTGCCATCTGGAACAGAGACAATAAGAAGGCGACGCTTCGGACATTTAAAGAAGAAATAAAGCAACTCAGAACTCACACATAAAAAAAGGACCTCATCCTAAAATGAAGTCCCTCATCAAATCATCTAAAAATATATTTTTTACATTTTACTGATAGATCCACCAGAATACTTTCTCGGAGAAAGGTCGGTATTTGATGGGTCACCTCTATATCTAATCGAAGCTCCAGAAGATGCGCTGGCCTTGATGTCATCTGTTGCCCATACTTTTACACTTGCGCCACTTGAAGCCTCAGCCTCAACAGATTTGGCCTCAAGCTTTTTGGCATTAAGACTTGCACCTGATGAAGCACCCGCTTCCAAGTACTTAGCAGCTCCATCTATGCTCAAGTTAGCACCAGAGCTGGCCTCTACATCAACTGCTCCAGCCTCCACACCGATATCTACCGAAGCACCACTAGAGGCATCTGCCTCAAATTTGTCCGCGACAAACATCAGGTCACTATATATGGAGGCACCAGATGATGCCTGCACTGAACGTATATTAGGACTTGTATACACCTTTACTTTGGCCTTTCGATTATTGTTACCAGAGGCGAGTCCCCAATTCTTAGACTTGAACTTTATCGTCAACTCTCCCCCGCTGACCTCTACGATAAGATCGTCACGATTTCCTCGGATAAGATTAATTTCCGCTTTGGGAGAACCTTCTGCAATCGAGACTTCGACACCGGCAGCCACGTCTATCTGATCAAAAGTTTTCAATTCTAAACTTTCGACCTGAGCAAGAATAATAGTAGAGCTCAAGGCGAAAAGGCCAATACTCAGTAGTTGTTGGATAGATCTCATAGTTTCTTTTGTTTAACCTAAAGATAAAGTAGAAGTGAAGTATTAGATGCTAAAATTCTACTGAACTGTAGTATATTCTAGACCAAATAGCAAATACAATGAGTGAACAAAAAAAGGTGACGGGCATAGGGGGCATCTTCTTTAAAAGCAGAGATACAACTAAGCTCAAAGACTGGTATCATAAACACCTAGGCATCAAGACAGATGAATATGGTGCTGGATTTAAGTTTAGGCAATTTGACAATAAGGAGAAGAGTGGGTACCTACAATGGAGTCCATTTACTGAGGATACGACTTATTTTTCTCCCTCTGATAAGCCATTTATGATCAACTACAGAGTGCACGATATCGAGACACTCGTCCAAGAGCTGCGGGAAGGAGGTGTAACTATTTGTGACGAGATAACGACCTATGACTATGGCAAGTTTGTCCATATCATAGATCTAGAAGGCAATAAAATAGAGCTATGGGAGCCCGTAGATGAAGTCTTTGACAGATTCTATGAAGAAGATGATAGTAGGGAAGCCAACTTCTAAACCATAGGTACATATTTAAGCTATTTAGGTGTCCCGTAATAGCGGGGACTCATTTATTCCATAATTACGCTTAGTGAAGCTAGTTAAAATGCTAGCTTTGCACTTTGCAAAAATTATGAAGGAAACAGCAGGGAAGAAGCAACTATATGAGTACCAGCAACGTGATCTGGACCATATATTCGAACGATTTGCCAATTGTCCAGGTGACTACAAGCTGTTATATCAACTCCCTACAGGGGGTGGAAAGACCGTCATATTTTCAGAGATCACCCGCAGATATATAGCCGACACGGGTAAAAAGGTCCTTATTCTGACCCACAGGATAGAGCTATGTGCTCAGACTTCGTCTATGTTGACGGAGTTTGGCGTCCCCAATATGATCATAGACAGCAAGGTCAAGGAAGTCGACGTCAATGACAGCCATATGTGCTATGTCGCTATGGTAGAGACGCTTAATAATCGATTGCAAGAGAAGACGGTAGAGTTTAACAACTTGGGATTGGTCATTATTGACGAAGCCCATTACAATTCCTTTAGAAAGCTCTTTAAGTATCTGGAAAAGCAATTTTTACTAGGTGTGACAGCTACTCCTCTTAGTTCCAACATCAAGTTACCGATGAAGGACAACTATAATGAGTTGATCTGCGGGTCTAGTATCCAGTATCTGGTCAAGAGTGGATTCCTCGCTAAAGCAACGACCTATACTTATGATGTGGGTCTTGGTTCTCTCAAGGTCGGTATCAATGGTGATTATACGGTCAAGTCCTCAGAAATGGTGTATGGTAACGTGCTGATGCAGAGTAAGTTGCTTTATGCTTACAAGGAGCGCTCCCTAGGTCAAAAGACATTGATATTTAACAATGGTATCAATACTTCAAAGCAGGTCTTTATAACATTTAAGGAAGCGGGCTTTGAGAATATCAGGCATCTTGATAGTAAGATGAGTAAGACAGAGCGGGTCGAGATCGTTGACTGGTTTAGAAAGACTAATGATGCCATATTGACTTCTGTAGGTATCCTCACGACTGGTTTTGATGAACCTTCCATAAGAACCATCATCATGAATCGGGCAACCAAATCTCCTACGCTATACTATCAGATGATCGGTAGAGGGTCTAGGGTATTGCCAGACAAAAAAGAATTTAAGGTCGTCGACCTAGGAAATAACGCAGCCAGATTTGGATTATGGACGGATGATGTAGATTGGCAGAAAATCTTCAAAGCGCCAGATCTCTATCTGATGAATCTTATCTCTGATGAGGATATAGAACGCAAGTTCAAGTATCATATGCCGGATGAGTTGAAGGCCAAATTCTCGAACTCTAAAGACCTTTCCTTTGATGTCAAAGAGGAAAGCAGAATAGCCGTCGCTAAAGGATTGAAATCATCTACTGTAATAGACAGATCCATCGACCAACACGCCAATATCGTCATAGAAAATAGCACTGATGTTGTAGAAGCCTTCTCTCTCGCTAGAGAACTAGAAGAGGAGATTTCCTACCGAGTCAAACAATACTGCTACCTCATCTCCAAGAGTACACGTAACTATAGAGACTGGGTCCTAGAGGATTATATGAAGCGGCTTAAGAAGGCCATTATGATGCGTATCTGATAAGTCAACTAATTCTTTCTATTAGACAAAATCCTAGATGAAATCTGGCACGAAAAGAAGCAACATCTCTATCGGCCTCCTCGTCCGTATAGTACAGAAACAGCATCAACAATCAGAAGAACTTACTGAAGGTGTCGTCAGCAGAATCCTCACCAATGCACCACAGCATCCGCACGGTATCAAAGTAAAATTAGATACTGGAGAAGTGGGACGCGTCAAAGAAATCATCAATGAAGAAGCTGATGACATTGACTGGTCAGAACTGTTGTAATCAACTCCTTGACCACTAAAAAGTATTGCATATCACCCATACAATAAAGACCTTAGTGTTATGAATAAGACCATACGAATAGGCGGCGTCCCAGAACACTTTAATTTACCTATCCATCTGGCCAGAGAGCACAGCTCTTTTGATAAGAGAGGCATCAATCTAGAATGGACTACCTTCAAAGGCGGTACTGGTCAAATGACTAAAGCCCTAAGAAACAAGGAAGTGGATGCCTGCATCTTATTGACAGAAGGTATCATCACGGACATCTTTAGAGGGAATCCTTCTCGCATTATTAGCATCTATGTCAATACGCCACTCACCTGGGGTATCCATACAGGCAGTCAAAATACGCTTGACAACTACTCAGATATATATTCTAAGAAGTATGGGATCAGTCGCTTTGGGTCCGGCTCTCACTTAATGGCTATAGTCGACGCCAACAGCAAAGGACAGAAGATAGACAAGGAACAATTCAATATCATCAAGAATCTGGACGGGGCCTTGGCATCTCTGACCAGCTTAGAATCTGATGTCTTCTACTGGGAAAAATACACGACCAAACCTTATGTGGATTCTGGTCAACTCAAGCGGATAGGAGAATACCTCACCCCTTGGCCTTGCTTTGTTGTCGCCGCTACCAATGATATTCTCGAAAGAGAACCAGATAATATCATCCGTATGCTCAGAGTGATCCACGATAGTTGCGATCGCTTTATGAGAGAAAGTACAGAATCTATGCAACTGGTCAGCGAACGTTACAAACAAAAATTAGACGATGTAGAAAGGTGGTACCACTCTACCGAATGGGCTATACACGGATGGATAAGTGACAAGATGATCAACAGTGTTATCTACAACCTCAAACTTGCAGGCATCTTAGATAAAACTGCAGAGACGCCAGAATTAATCTGGAAGCGCTAGATGATTATCCTCTTAAAAGACCTCTTAACCTTCCTCTTATTACCTGTAATGTATGTACAGGGCAAACAGGTAAGAAAATCCATCCCCGAACTACCAGAAGCACAAGGGCAAGAGGGCATAGTGGGAGAGCCTACTGGTGTACATAAAAACATCCTGCTCTTAGGAGAAAGCACACTAGCGGGTGTCGGTGTCCCTACACATCAAGAAGGTTTTGCTGGCGCGCTTGGTCAATCTCTAGCTAGCCGACTCCACCAAGGTATACAATGGAAAGTCTATGCCCGCTCAGGTTACACAGCAAGACGTGTCACAGATAAACTGATTCCCAAAATTGCAGAAACTGAAACGGATCTGATTATTATCGGACTTGGCGGTAACGACACCTTCACTCTTAATAAGCACTGGACGAGAGACATAGAAAAACTGATCACAACCCTTCGCTTAAAGTACCATACAACACCACTCGTCTTTATCAATCTGCCGCCCGTTGCTCACTTTCCCGCGTTACCCAAGGTTCTCCGTTTTTGCCTGGGGCATCATATGGATAAGCTGCGGGTGCAACTCACAACCATCGTTCAAGAAAAAACAAACTGTTACTTTCTTGACGAAAAAATTACTATCAAAGACTGGGCTGCCAAGTATGGATTAGAAAACAAGCCAGAGTTCTACTTTAGTGACGGCATCCATCCTACCAAACTGACCTACCGCGTATGGGCACAAAACGTAGCAGAGTATATCACCAAGAATCAGCTCATATAAAAAAAGCACCCCTGATCAGGAGTGCTTCTATCTTTTTCTTTCTTGCTACTAATTACTGATTGCCCAGGATAAGTGGTAGGCCTGCATCACCACCACCGACTATGACAACTTTAGCATTAGGAGATTGAGACAGCTCGAGGGTAGCCTCTATACCTTTATCTTGAAGTATCTTATCGGTAAGAGATGCATTCAATATTTTATTGGCATCGGCTTTTGCTTGTGCCTCTATAATTTTTATTTCTGCTTCCTTTCTTTCTTTATCCAGCTTAAATTCATATTGAAAAGCTATTTGCTCTTCTTTAAGCTTTTGCTCGATAGCTTCTTTAAGTGTAGGTGGTAATACTACTGATCTGATCAGTACTGCATCTAAGTTAATGTGCTTAGGCTTTAAAGATTCTTTTGTTGTCGTAAATATTTCATCTTGTATGGCTTCTCTCTTCGTAGAGTATAATTCCTCAGGAAGATACTTTCCGATCACCTCTCTCGTCGCTGATCTGATCTCCGGCTGGATAATGCCTGTTGCATAATCTTTACCGATTCTCTTATGTAAGAAACCGACCTCTTCTGGACTAGGATTATATCTGTAAGAGAGCTCTATAGTAATAGACAATCCGTTCTTGGAGAGTACATCCATAGACTCTAGCTTATCTGTAAATCTGACATTGTACATCTCCATCGTATTCCAAGGAGCGACAACTTGAAAGCCCTCTCCATAGACCTTATCTGTCACTACTCCATCTCCTAGTCTTTCGAAGAGTACGCCTTTATGTCCTGGTGGAATCGTTACAAAAACAGTACTGGTGAGTATGGAAAAGATGACCATAATAAAAACAAAGAGCACAAGCCACTTCACCAGATTGCCAGGGAAATTGGCATTGGAGTTAGAGCGCGGGCGACGGGGCATATTGCCTAAGGCATCAGATAAATTCTTGAGGGGTCGTTGACCTTGGTTTTCCATAAGTTAGTTTGTTTTAATAGTTAACACTAAAGTCTCTAAAAAGATTCCAGTTTTACGAGGGTATGGATTTCAATGCAGATACAACACGCGTCATATCTATATCTTCCATACACTTAAAATGTGCTTTGGGGCAAGAAACCCTGCCGTGTTTTGTACAAGGTCTACACTTCAGATGTGTGTTTTGTATGATGATGGGCGGGTGATCACCACTGTCGTTTGGTGCATATCCCATATCTGGATGCGTACTCCCAAAGACAGCAACCACTGGCACTTCTAAAGCAGCAGCAATATGCATTAACCCCGTATCTCCAGCCAATAAAGCTGTTGCCTTTTCCACTACAGCTCCAGACTGCATAATGGACAATCGACCAACTAGATTAATTACTCTAGGACCACACTTGAGCTTCTGCACCAAGCTCTCCTCTCCAGGCCCTCCAAGCAAAACAATATTGTCACTGGATAAGCTATATAAAACTTCTTGCAGCTTATGAGAGGGCAGTTGTTTGGTGGCCCATCCCGCACCCACAGCAATACAGTAATAAGACGCAGGTAAATTATACTTTGCTAAGGACATCATGACAGATGGCTCCAAGGGGAAAGAGGGTTTGAGAGGTAAAGTAGATTTACAAAAACCAGCAGTCGTATCTACAAAGCGTTGGCTTATACTACTAGTTTTAGAGGGCTTGATTTTGAATCGTGTCCACAGAAAATTAGACAGTTTTTGCTTATCGAAAACAACCGTATCGCGTCGTAGAGACTTCCTGACCTTTATAGATCGTAGATTATCGTGTAGATCCAAGACTTTAAAGTAAGCCTCCTTTTGGAGAGCGAGAATAACACTATCGAGATCATCCTCTATCGTCCAGAGCTTATCGACTAGAGGATTGGCCTGTATCAATTCCGAAAAAACCTTCTTTGTCAAATAATGTACCTCATATCCCGCGTCTGCCAAGATAGATATGACTGGTGAGGTGAGGACAATGTCTCCTATCGCACCAAAGCGTATTATCAGAACTCTTTTTTTAGCCAGCGTACCGATTATTCTTTTACAAACTTCTGTGAAACTTCTCCAGACTCCCCACTTACTGAAATCATATACAACCCAGACACTAAGCTGGACACATCTACTCTAAGAGACTGCAAGGCATTTCCTCTGACATTATCTGTATGCCATCGCTTGCCTGTCATATCCGTGATCTCTAATATGAACTCCTGATCGCTCGCATCTGGCCACGTTACAAATAGGACCTCGTCAGCAGGCACTGGAAATAGTTGCAATGACGACACCTCGACTTCTTCTTTAGTTGAGGTCGGTAAGTCTCTGGATCCATTTGTAAACCATATACCCCAAGATGCATCCTCCAAAAATTCTTGGCCCGATCCAGGCACAGCTGTAATCTTATCCTCATTGAGCTCTGCACTGGCGATCGCCGTAACAAAAGGAAATGAAGCAGGACCTGAACCATCTGAGACATCAGCCAACATTAATCTATCGTCTCTAGAATAACTCGGATAACTGAATGTATTATTGCCAAATATTGTTTCTCTTGAGTTGGTTTCAATATTCATACCTGATACAGAAAAATCAAAAGCCCCATTATCCTCTGACCTTACATCGAAGGCAATAATGTGTGGGGAGTTTTTAGAAAATGTCGCATTACCTATACTTACATTTTCAGGAAGAGAACCAAATAGTTTTTCTATACTCCCATTAGACCAGTCATTGGTCTGTCCATTCCAGATCTGTAGAAAGCCGATATCCCAGAACTCAATATCATCACTGCCTAGGCCGCCCTCGATCCTATTGAGCGCATCATACATCAGAACATTGCCAGAGGGATCAAACTCTATCGCGTCAGAAAAAACGACCTCACCTGTCTCTACCCCATCAGTATAAGAAGGATTAAATAAGGCAAACGTCTTAAACTGACCAGTCAAATCATTATAAAGAACTATCTCATTGACATCGGCATTTTCTATGAGTGCTACACGATTTCCGTCCTTAGATATGGCCGCATTATACCAATTGCCACCAAACAATTGATCCAAAACAAATTCTTCTCTAGTAGGTGGATTTGCATTCCAATCGATATTAATCAGATGCACAAAATTGTCTTGTCCGACAAATATTATTTGTGATCCATCATCAGTGACGGACGGCTTAGAAAATTGTGGTGTTGTCGATAATGGATTGAAAACAAACTCACTCGTATTAAGATTGGCTACAAAGAGATTATTTTTATCTACATCTGAGAAGAGCAATAAATCCGAACCCGTATTGACTGTAATATCATTTTCGTAATCGGGCTGAGTTCCCTCACCTATACCAACATCAGCAAAGGCTTGACTCGCTATGTTGACTACATTCTGATCATAGAGGTCCGCTGCTGAGCGCTCTACTGAAAAGCGCAAATCTGTAAAGGTCGATGACCTTGTCAAGTAAGTTGACAGTGCTCTATAGAAAACTCTCTCTGCTGTCTCCTTCCCTACTTGTGTTGCAAACAAGTAATAAGCGTGATTGGTTATCCCACTATTGATATGCACTCCTCCATTATCTTGCGATCCTCTAAATCTCTCATTGTAGTGATCTGGCTGCCATCCTCCATTGATATCTTGAGAAGAGGCACCATTATGGGGGTCCTGCATATTTCTCAATGCGCCGCCTGCAAAGACACCAGGTCTCACCACATCTTCACCGATCAACCAATCATCTCTATCTATCATCGCTCCAAAAATATCTGCAAAAGATTCGTTCATCGCTCCAGACTCATTTTGATAAATAAGATTGGCTGTGTTTTCTACGACACCGTGCGAGAGCTCGTGACCTGCAACATCTAAGGCTCTACCCAAAGGAAAGAAAGTATTGTCTCCGTTACCATACCATATCGCCAAGGAATTATAAAACGCATTGCCTAGTGAACGACCATCTTCATCTGTAACATTGACTATAGATACTATAGTCTGCCCATCTCCAGTGATTCCATTTCTGCCGTGTACTTCCTGAAAATAATCGAAAGCCTCTCCTGCATTAAAATGTGCAGAAACCCCTTCTCTAGAATTATTCCAAGTGTTATTGCCAGATACAATCTGTTCGAATGTAGCACCGCTGTTGATAGGTGACTGACCGCCTATATCTATAGTCCATATAGCGCCTATTGGTTCATCTGGAATATTAGATAAATTGGGGCGGTACATACTTTTACTGGCATCGATTAAGAAAAAGTTTCCGCCCTCCTCAAAGGTATTGATCCGTCTATTGACTCCGAGAAGATCGATAGCATTTGCGACTTCTGGCCCAGGTGGCAGAGGCACATTATGGGGCTTGTGGTGGTGACCTGAGCAAGACTCATCAGCCTTATGATTATGCAACTGACAGACTGTAGACCAATGGTCGAGTACTTCGCCAGTTATCGCATCTACAAAATACTCAAATCGTTCTGCCAAGTTGGGTCTTACGATATAATTATGTACAAGCTTGTATGCACCTTTATGCTTGAAATAGACAACCTCTCCAGTCCATTGATTGACTGTGCTTTTGTCGATCGCAAGTGTTGTCTTTTCTATCCAGTCCGGTTGGAAATTTTCTAAATTTTCGCTGATTATAAGCTTGGCTTGTTGCGTCGATACCGTAGCACTTTTCTGAGTAGGTAAGCTAGATGAAGGAGCATATCGTCCAAGCTGCAAATTAAAATCTGTCTCTGTTGCGTGTAATATAATTTCACCATCATAGACTTTGATTCCATTATGGTATTGATCCATCTTGAGGTGTGTCTGACCCAGAGCATCTGTCCATAGACTTTCTTTTACAAACTCCGTTTGCTCATCTTGAAGCATAAGCTCTGCTGTTTCACTCAACCATATCTGAGCTTTCGCTTCCCAAGTACTCGCTTTGCCTTGATCTATATTACCCTCTATGGCAATCGGGAGTCCACTTTCCGTTCTACTATCTATAGTAAATCGATTGTCTGTGTGCCAAGCTAACGTAGAGAATTGAGTTAAATCTAGTCCTACAGATTGACTTGGGCTTTTAATATTATTCTGATTATGAATTTTTAATCTGCTCGGCGCACCGTCCGTCTGTGCTTCCATATGAAAGCACGACATTCCTAAGAGCGCTATAATAATATATCTCATGTCTACTGATTTTTATGATTAAAGAAGCAACAGCGAGGCTATTGATTTGTAACGGGGCTCTTAGGAGCTTTTACCGTTTTCGTTTTGCTTTTGGCTATTTTATATAGGGTATAGTGATACTTTGCGAGAATCTTATTCTTGGGCTCGCCCCATACCACCTTGTGAGATACCCCCTTGTCTATCATGGTTATAAAGAAATAAAGGTTGCCAGGGTCATTGAGCTCTAGCTCTCCAAATCTATAATCATCATAAAGTTTAAACATCTGAGCTGTAAGCGATTCGTCTAATTTGACCCCTTGGGCTATGTTTTTGACCTCTTCACCTGGAAACAATGTGCCATCATCCATCAAGGTCCATTGTTGTATTCTTCCTGCAAACCCTCCACCAGAACCAAAAGTTATAATGCGTCCATCATAAGAAAAAGGCTGAACTGCATTTGGGTTGTACACTGGACCAACTGTCTTTTTAGATGTTTTGCATTGGGTCAGTCCCAGAATCAAGAAGGATACGAAAAGTATGTTGCGTGCTAATTTCATGCGATTGGGCTTTTATTATGGAAGTAACTTACCGCCATATGCGAAAATATCATATTTGTGGGTCAAAATCCTTATTCCATATTTCCAAGCGAGGAGGCTGCATTTTACCTGGATAAAACAAAGGTACTGTGTCAAGATGGTAACAATTCGGACTAAACTACGTTAATAAGTCGTCCCTTTAAGGGTTATCCCTCTGTATATGAAGGCATATTTCCTTAAATTTGAATCAAATAAAAAATTAAGAAATGAGAAAAGTTCTAATGTTACTAGCATTTGTGATGACTGCGGGTCTAGTGTCTGCACAACAATGCTCTAAATCAAAGAAAGCTTGTGCTAAGACTTGCACTAAGACTGCTGAAGCATCTGCATCTACTGAAGGTACTGCAGTTCTATCTGCTGAGTCTATCGCTAAAATTGCTGCTGTAGCAGCTGAAGCTGATAAGTCAATAGAGAGAAGAGAGTGCTCTATGTCTGGGAAAGTATCTTACTTCCAGAAGTCTGTATGTTCTACATCAGGCAAAGTATCTATGAATGAAGTAAAGTACTGTACTGAAAGTCAAGCATTTGTGAATGCATCTCCTAGCGAGGTGATGTCTGCAGAAGGTGAGGCAAAAGCAGTAAAAACAGCTGAAAAGACGACAACAAAGGCTAAAAAAGCTTGTTGCGCAGGTAAAAAAGCTTGTTCTAAGAAAAAAGAAGGTGCTTAGTCATCTTTTGAAAGCATAAAAAAGGTCGATTCTGATTCAGAATCGGCCTTTTTTTTGTCCATCAGTCTTTTCTTTCTCGCCATAGGACCTTAACAATTCCCATAAGTATGCCCTTGTAATCTAGGAATCTGATTATATTTAATTTTTCTTTAATATGTAATCTGTTTATTTCCATAGATATGGCATCTAAGAAAAAGAAGAAACAAGCCAAAAAAGCTGAAAAAGCTGCGCTCAATTCTTCAATCAAAAAAGGGTCATTACAAAAGGCCAAAACAAGCAGGCCTCCGAGCTATCTGTTTTCAATATTTGGCATACTTCTATTTACCTGCCTTGTGTTCTCCTCCAGTATCAAAAATGAATATGTCAACTGGGACGACGACAAGAACTTTTACGAAAACGAGCAGATCACCACCATTACGCAGTCCAATTTTTGGGAAAATACCCGAGAAATATTTTCCGGGCACGTTATAGGTAATTACAACCCACTAACCATATTTACATTTGCCTTAGAGCAACGGTTTGTAGACAAGGAAAACAGGCCTACAGCTAGACACCTCAACAATCTCCTTTTGCATCTCGTCTGTGTCTGGTTTGTATTCTGGATCGGGATGAAGCTAGGGCTTGGGCTATATGGCTCTTCATTCTTAGCCTTCCTATTTGCTATACATCCGATGCGAGTAGAATCCGTAGCTTGGGTGACAGAACGAAAAGATGTCCTCTTTGGGGCATTCTACTTTGCAGCCTTATACTACTACATCAAGGGATGCAAAAGAGGTATGAGCCTCGGCACCCACCTCCTTGTATTTACACTCTTTGTCTTATCGCTCTTCTCAAAAGTGCAGGCTGTACTACTACCCGTATCTATGGTTCTCGTTGATTATTATCTCAGCAAGGACAATAAGATTACACTGAAGAGTCTGTTGAGTAAAGCACCTTATTTCATAGCGTCTCTATTGATGGGTCTTAAAAACATACAAACCTTGGCGGAACAAGGTTCAGTCTCTGAGCAAGCTTATTCTGGATTGTCTCGGATATTTATAGGTTCCTACTCTCTAGCCATTTATTATGTCAAGGCGTTGATTCCGTATAGGCTTTCTCCGCTCTACCCTTATCCTCCTTCTTTAGATTGGACCTTCTATGCATCTATAGTGACATTTGCAATCACGGCCGGGCTCTTGTTATGGGCTTATCTCCAGAAGAAAAAGGTGCTTTTCTTTGGGTTAGGTTTCTTTATTGCCAATGTATTTTTACTACTACAGATACTCGGAGCAGGGCAAGGATTCTTAGCAGATAGATTTACTTATGTCCCTTACTTTGGTCTATTTTTTATAATGGCTTGGTATTTCCATCATTATATCAAAGACCAGCCCAACCTCAAGACACCACTCTTAGCTGCTGCCACTGTCCTTGCTTTAGGCTATAGCTACATCACTTACAACCAGAATAAAATCTGGAAAAATAGTGGTACTCTATGGACTCACGTACTTAAGTATTACAACAAGTCTACGCTACCGTGGGGCAATAGAGCCAATTACTATAGAGATAATGGCTTGACCTCTCAGGCGCTAAGCGATTACGGAGAAGTGATACGTCTTGCTCCAGAAAAACCAGAGGCTTATAATTCTAGAGCGAGATTGTTTTTCAATACGCAAAGCAAAGACTCTTTATTGATGGCATTGGAAAATTACAATCTGGCCATAGAGCGAAAGCCGGGTGATGTGGAATATAGAGTTAATAGAGGCGCCACTTATGCTAGACTTGGAGACGGGCAGAGTGCAATAAATGAGCTAAATGAAGCAGAAAAATTAGATCCTACCTTCGCTAATATATACCTCAACAGATCTGTAATCAACAACCAAAATGGCAATTCTAGGGCAGCCTTAGCAGATATAGATAAATACTTAGCGATCAAGAAAAACTTCCCAGATATGTGGTACGAAAAAGCCCGCATACACAACGGCATAGGAGAAGGACAACAAGGTATGGCGGCCATAACCAATGCCCTAAAGCTCAACAGCAGAAAAGGCATCTATTACTTTGAGAGAGCCAAGTCGAACTTTATGCTACAAAACTTTGATGCGGCAAAACAAGATATTAAAACTAGTCAGAGCTTGGGCCACAGAGGAGACCCTAAGGTTGTAAATCAAATCCTTGGAAACTAGACTATGAAGCTTTCAGTAATAATACCCGCCTACAACGAAGAGAATACTATCGAACGGATAGTAGCTGCCGTCGACAAAGTAGAACTGATCGGTGGTACAGAAATGGAAATGGTCATTGTTGATGATTGCTCGCAGGATGGTACCGCTGCAATAGCCCAAAAAATTGCATCTCAGAAAAAGAATGTACAATACTTTAGACACGCCAAAAACAAAGGCAAGGGTGCCGCTCTGCACACAGGTATAAAAGAAGCCACAGGCGATTATATCATAGTGCAAGATGCCGATCTAGAATACAATCCTCAAGAGTTTAATATTCTATTGCAACCTATTCTTGATGGCTTTGCAGATGTCGTATATGGCAGTCGATTTATGGGCGGGAAGCCACATAGAATCTTGTTTTTCTGGCATTCAATTGGCAACAAGATATTAACTGCTTTATCCAATGCTTTTTCAAATCTGAATCTAACAGATATGGAGACGTGCTACAAACTATTTGATGCGCAAATGCTAAAAAGCTTAACCTTGAAGGAACAGCGATTTGGATTTGAACCAGAAGTAACGGCAAAAATTTCGAGAATTCCATCAGTTAGAATCTACGAAGTAGGCATCTCCTATTATGGTCGCACGTATGAAGAGGGAAAGAAAATCAATTGGAAAGATGGCGTGAGTGCAATCTTTTGCATTTTTAAATACAACCTATTTCGCTAATCCTGATCGACGACAATAATTTTGCTTATCGCAGAAGTCTTTTCATTGTTTGCACGCATCCAATAAATGCCAGGTGGCAAAATATTTATCTCCTGTTTCCTGACGAAATTTTCTAGACTTATATTTTTATTGTACAACACATTACCTAAGTCATCAGTAATAGAAACTGAGACTGGTGATTTATGCCCAAATAAATTATATAAGTTGGCATCAAGTAAATCACTAGTACTCACCTGACTAGATTTACTCGTCAGACAAGGAGCAATGCGTGCTTCAAATTGAGCACCCAATGGCACTTCGAATCCTGATAATAATTCTATTTCCGCCCCAGCTGTTATAAGTTTATCGTCATCTACTTTCAGGACAGCGTCAGTCCTTGATCTTCTTTCTGCCCTGAATGCATCCCGCGTAAAACTGTGGACAAATATAAAGACCCCGTCACAAGGAGGAACTTCATCACAATCCTCATCTATAAGACCATCACAATCATTGTCAATTTCGTCACAAATATCTGTCTGGCC
>CALFUU010000064.1 GCA_937929835.1 uncultured Saprospiraceae bacterium
GATTAAATATACTTCTATCTATTTGCTTTAGTACTTGACTAAAAAGAGATACTTTTACTGTGGACATGGATTATGGTTTGTTGCACCCTAAGTATAGGGAAAACCTCCATGTCTTTTTTATTTATTTTGGACAGATGTGAAAATAATCATTTTTTTAATTCTAAAAACTAACACTCCCCGGCAACCCCAAAATCAACCTTGACTGTCCATACTTCTGCATAAAGTAATAGTCAATTGTATCTGTGAAGTGCGGCGCATGTTCCTGAGGAAAGTTCCTGTCCTTCTCTTTCGACTTATCCTTTTTGTTGTCTTCTCTGACTTGAGTTATCTGCATGGCTATGATAGGATCCTTGCATGTCTCTTGGTTGATCCGGAGCCGTGGGAGCTGTGGATCATCTTCTCTGAGGACATTGTTGATATAGATGTAGCGTTCATCGTGTGAATTGGTACGGCCAGCGTGGGCCTTGATGGTGCAGGACCTTACCCTGTCTTATCCTCCGATCCTTTTTTGACGATAGGAGACCTGATGATTCTCTTCAAGTTTTTTGATTACCGACTTTCTATACAAAACATCTGCCTAGCCACCAACCTCCCTGTCACGGTCATTGCTAATGAAATGAAAGTCTTCATCAAGGAGAAGATCGTAGCCGAACTCTATCACACCTCTGCCGATGGGATGACCTCCAATAAATTCTATATCCTTCAAGGGGAGTATAGAGATGATCCCGATAAGTACCTAGAGTTGCAAAAGGAAATAGATCTAGACCTCAGTAAACTTTATTCAGCCCACACCCATGCGCAAGCCGATAAAGTCCGCAAGCCCACATAATTTTTTATAGCCGAGAAGTAAGGTGCTCTCCTATACGCCAAACTGCTTGAGATGATGATCAAGATGCTTGGCGTACATCGTATTCCATTCTGATGAGCTCAACTTACCGAAACTTTGATTTTCTCGACCCTCATAGGCCGCAGCACCCGCATCGCCAACTTGTTTGATATAACCAACAAGCCTAGCTTTTTCTTTTTCAAAAATTCGATCTTCCTTGATGATAAATTGGGGAGCTGTCCTTGAGTTTTTAGAGTAAGGCTTAGGCCCACACACTGCTTTCTTGACAAATAGCTTGAGCATAAGTTTTCCAAAACCGCCAGGAGCAGGATGGATATCTTCTAAGTCCATTTCATAAGCGACATTGAGATGGGCCAACATCTGAGAGGCACTCATTTTTCCCCATTGAGCTGAGCTATCGGGTGAGAGCTGGTTGATTCTGGCGAGTGTCTTATCGACGCCAACTGAGTTAAAGAGGTTTTCGTACTGCATAAGCGTTTGATTTAAAGTTGTTAAGTCAGTTGTGATATAACCAGTTGCGACCTGATGTTACATAAAAATAAGGACTAGCCTTGCACGCTGGTAGCACCTAAGTCGATAAGTTGACAAATAGATGCTGTTTCCCGTAACTTTGAGCTTGGCGATGACATTAATTGCTGTCCCCCTTGACCATTGATATTTCAATACAAATACTAGAGAAAATGAGGTTTTATCTGTCTTTTTTGGTCCTATCTTGCCTATTCTGTATCGATTTGAGTGCACAGTGCCAGAATGGCATCTTAGAAGATGAGGTTTGGGGTACCATACGCAATAACCACAGAGCCAATACTGCCTTCACTTACGGTATGCCGTCTTATCAGAATCTAGAAGACAATTTCTACTTCGATGGACAAGAAGACTCTCTCTTTTACTTAGGCTTCGGCAAGGCGATATGGGCAGCAGCAAGAGACGGCGCGGATAATCTGAAGGTATCCGCCAACTCATTTCCTAGCTTGACCAAAAACGACTTTCTACCTGGTCCTCTAAATAGACAGACAGGCCAACCGATAGATACACTCTGTGGTGTTTTCAATCGTGTATGGATCGTCAATCAGTTTGACATCTTTGATCTACAAGTCAAGTTTCAAGATGGCACCTTAGCCCTTGACGATATCCCTGATGATATACTAGAATGGCCAGCGACAGGCAATCCTTATATGGAAGACTTGGCGCCTGATTTTGATCTCGCTCCATTTATGGATGTCTCGGGTGATGGGATTTATGATCCTCTTGAGGGAGATTTGCCTATCGTCCTTGAGGAGAATCCAGATTTCATTCCGGCAGAATTTAGCTTCGTCGTCTACAATGATATGACAACACATACAAATTCTGGTGGAGAGCCTATAGGACTAGAATTTCACCAGACCAATTATGTAGTCAATTGCGCTGAAGATACAGAAGCAGACCACACCGTCTTTACAAGATTAAGGTACCACTACTTAGGTCAAGAGCCTTTGAGTGAATTGAAAATTTCGCTCTTTGAAGATTTTGATTTGGCTTGCAATGAAAACGATTATGCAGGGTGCAATCTTGACCTCAATTGTACTTTTAATTACAACAAAGGAGGAGAGACTTTTGTCGGAGCTTGTCACGATTTTGATGTTCCTAATGATAATGGCGCCATTAGATCTACGATTTTTCTTAATCACGATATGAAAAGTTTTAAGCCATTTTATCTCTTGGGCATAGGAGATACTTTGGTGCCGGGTATAGATCCGACAGGACCGATGGAACATTATTTTTATATGTCAGGTTTGTGGAGAGACGGTATGCCGCAGACGGTGGGCGGCAATGCTTATGACCCCAATTCTACAGAGACAACTTTGTTTGCTTTTCCTGATCGTCCTGACCAAGCAGACGGGTGGTCTATGGAGACAGCAGATATCGCCACACCAAGAGATGTCCGTACACTAACGACGCTTATAGATGAGGGTCAGGTAATGCCAGGTACTACAGGAACGATAGATTTTGCAGATTACTTTCTATATGATCCTCAGCTCAAGAAGCTAGATATTTTTGGTGTATGGCCAGACAAAATTAATGACCTCAAGTCAGAGTTTGCAGGAATGCAAGATGGCACCTTTGGATGCAGTAGTGGCCTAGAGCAGTGTGTTGCGGACTGTGTGTGGCCGGGAGATGCTAATAGAGATAGAGGTGTGACGGCCAAGGATTATCTTTTTGTCGGTGTACTCGCAGGACAGACGATTACAGACGGTATTCCACGAGGCATCAGTACAACGGAGTGGTTTGGTTTTAATGCAGATAATTGGGGTACAGAATTTCTCGGTATCAATGCCAAGAATGCAGATGTCAACGGCAATGGCATTATCAATGAGCTTGACGTCCAAGCTATAGATGATAATTTTGGGTTGACTAGAGATGGTTTTGTTGAGCAACAAGAATTGTTGGTCCCAACTCCGGGAGAAAATAGGTTGCAGATTTCTCTAGAAGAAAATTTAGTTGATTTATCCACGGCAGCGCTCTTTGATAGAATTATTGGTCTTGAGGTTTTCTTGACAGGTCCTAATTCTGAGGTGTTGTCCCCTGGTGTACACGGCGTCTCTTTTGATATGCGGTACGATACCAATATGATCACGCCGTTTGCTTTCTTGATGCAAGATGGCAACGATATTTTCCAGCACAACTTTGCCTTTATACGAGACAGAGAGCGCACAGGCAGCAATGAGTTGGTCGGAGATAATAGAATACAATATGCCTTTACCAATTATAATAGCATAGATATCACGCAGCGCGGTCAGTTGGTAGACCAAGATATGTTGGTCAGAGAAACCGCTACGACGTCAAATCCTGATGGACGAGATACAGTGGTGATCAAGTTCTATAATGTATGCGCCTTCAATTCTTCGGGCCAGCTTCTGTCTATGGATGCACAGTATGACACCTTAATATTGACCAACTTGGCCATCGATCCAGACTTGACTTCTGACGTAGAGGAGGTGCCAGAGCTAGACGTGACGCTATTCCCTAACCCTGTAACCAATGTCGTCAATGTACAGATGGACGAGACACTAGAGGGTGTAGTCAAGATCTATGACATCCACGGTCGTGTACAGTATGAGGAGGCGATTAGTGGCCAGCAGTTTTCTGTACCGACAAGAGCCTATCCTGTAGGGGTGTACTTCTTACAAGTGCAGTCTGCATCTGGGGCAACGGTCACGAGATCTTTTGTTAAGGAAGCTTTTAGATAAGATAGGAGTAGATATTATATAAAGTTAAAATCTCACTAATACACCTCAGTGTGTACTAATTAAGTGTTAACTCTGGGCTCTAGATCGATAGAAGTGCTTATCTTAATAGTATCCTATAGACAAAACAACACGACTATGAAGACACACTACTTACTACTACTCGGACTATCATTGGTGCTAGGCACTGCCTGTAACAGAACCATTGCCCTACAGAATGCGCATCAACTAGAGGATAGAGGGGACAATCGGAACAATAACCCGACTAATGATGTGCATATTACAACCGCTTATATTGGGGATGCCATCAATCATATCACTTTCCAAATAGACGTCGATAATCGCTCAGATCAGAGCATCATTGTAGATGCATCTGATATGGCCTTATTGATGGATGTAGGCGGTGATCGCAGACGCTTTGCGCGGCCTGTTCACAAAGAAGACTTGCTCCGCTCTCTCAGAAATCAAAAAGATCTTTTGGAGACAGAGAGAAAAAATGCCAATACACAAACTGCAGTTATCGGTGGCCTGGATGTATTAGCAGGCATCTTATCAGGTGCGGATGCAGTTGAGACAGTTGCTGTAGGTGGCGGCTATGCGACAGAGGCCGTAGATCGAAGTCAGCGATACAAGTTGGCTCAGAGATCTGTAGAAGAGGAGTTGGCTTATCACGAAGAGTTTTCTCTCGATAGAGTTATGCTTGAGCCCGGAACCAAAGGCACTTTTGACATTCATTTTGAGCCACCACTTCTTAATGCATTTGGAGAAATAGAAATCAGATGTGCTGACCACGTCTACGATTTTCCTTATCAGCTAGAAGTTGTAGAAGAGAAACGTAGAAGAAGGAGACGGTAGGCTTTTAGTGCATAGATGGGTGCTACCCGCGAGAGCCAGGCTTTTAGTGCATAGATAGGGCTTGACGCTAAGGCTCTTCTTTTAGTGCATAGTGCATAGCGGGCTGCCCGCGAGGGCTTTGCTTCTAAATTATGAATGTTGAATTGGGAATTGATAAATACATCATAACTTTAAACAACTTTTCTATTTGTCTTTGCAACTTGCCAACTCCCTTTTCTTTCCGATCGTAGCGCAGCGGAGCAGAGGAATCTCTGTTCTCGTAATGGTGGGGCTATACACGATAGGCCTCTTCTAATTGTAAATGCTGAATTGTAAACTATAAATGCTGTCGCCTCGTAACTCCATTATCTCTATTCGTTTCCCCAATAACTTGCCACTCCCATTTGTCAGAATTAGGATTTTTAGGATTTGAGGATTATGGGAGGCTGCCCGCGAATGCCTTGCTTCTAGATTATGAATGTTGAATTGTGAATTATAAATACCTCACAACTTCAAACCACTTTTCTATTTGTCTTTGCAACTTGCCAA
>CALFUU010000065.1 GCA_937929835.1 uncultured Saprospiraceae bacterium
TTCTGTAGAAACTCAAGCATCCAAAAAATATGCTAACAAAAAACTTGGGATGGGTAACACATACCGTGCCGAGTGGAGTACCAAAATTAATGCCCCCGTCTTTCTCTTAGATAAGGTATATGGCGGCCTGCAAGTCGTACAACAAGGTGGAGGATTCCAGACCAAATCACTAAGGTTAGAAAATAAGGAAGGTCAACAGTGGGTCTTAAGAAGTATCGACAAAGCAAGTGATAAGTTAGTGCCTCCTCCATTGCGTGGTACTTTTATCCAAGATATTGTCCAAGATGGATTCTCGACGGCTCATCCTTATGGTGCTTTTGTTATACCTCAACTAGCGGAGGCTGCCAACATTTATCATGCAAACCCGACCTATGTTTGGCTCCCACGACAAAAAGCTTTAGGAGATTATAATTTAGATTTTGGAGATAGGCTTTATCTGTTTGAAGAAAGACCTGGTGGTAATATGTTAGGGCATCCTACATATGGAGGAGCAAAAAAATCTATTAATACACCAGAATTAATTCAGAAATTATACAAAAATAATAAGCACATCGTAGATCAGAAACACGTGCTCAGGGCTAGATTTTTTGACTTATTGATAGGTGACTGGGATCGCCATGGAGACCAGTGGCGATGGGGTATTTATGAAGATGAACAATATCCAGAGGCCAAGGTATATCGAGCCATTCCCAGAGATCGGGATCAAGTGTTTTTTAAGAATGATGGCGTACTCAATTACATCTCAAGTCTTCCATACTTTAACCCAGCACTGCGTAAGTTTGACTATGACTTAAAAGATGTAAGTGGATTGACATTTAATGCCAGGCACTTTGACCGACATTTCATTTCGCAAATGACTGTAGCTGATTTCGTCGAAACTGCAGAATTACTACAGAAAAATATTACTGATCAAGTAATTCGAAATGCATTCACAGAATGGCCTGATGATATCTATAAAATTAGGGGTGATGAGATCATAGCTAAGCTTATAAGCAGAAGAGCTCAGTTGGTAGATTTTGCAAAGGAATATTATCGTTACTTGTCAAAAGAAGTTACTGTTATAGGTACTAAAGGCAAGAATGTATTTGATATAACTGCGTTGTCTGGAGATCAATTGTTGGTAGAGGCCTACCATATTGATGATGATATACAACACAAAGTATGGTCCAGAACTGTAAAAGGAGAGGATACTGACGAATTAAGATTATACGGACTGAAGAAAGATGATGTATTTAATTTCTATGGTCAAGAATCCTCCTCCATAGATATCAAGCTTGTTGGTGGAAGTGGAGATGATGTTGTCAATAATCAATCGAAATATCTCAACATTATGGCTTATGACAAAAAGGATGGTATGTTTCTAAGAGGAAAAAAAGTTAAGTCAAAACTCAAAGATCAAAGAGGTATTAATCGATTTGATAGATTGGATTGGAAGTTGAATAGAACGTTACATTTTCCGCTTATAGCTTTTTATACAGATGAAGGGCTTGGTTTGTCGTATAATCTATGGTGGATCAAGAATGGTTTCAGAAAGAATCCTTACAAGTCAAATCACAAATTATCTTTAGGATATTATTTTGCAAACTCAGCTCTAGCAGCCAGCTATTCTGGACATTGGCCTTCTGTATTTGGACCCAAATGGGACTTTAGATTAAATGCTACCGCTACAGGCCCTACTTTTATACAGTTTTTTTATGGTCTAGGTAATAGTTATGTGGACTTTGAGAGAGAGTTTCCTAATCAGCCTGAGGCTACAGATGCTAGTTTTCATATTGTAAGAGGTCATCATTATGATCTTAATCCTAACTTCGAACGAGATTTAGGTAACAATAGAACACTGAGTGTAAATCCCTCTTTAGAATATTATAATCTAGATAATGCACCAGATGATATTATCGAAAGTCGTTTTATTTTTTCAGAAGAAGCCAATAGAGCTGATTCTGACTTTGATGCTAAATTATATGCTGGACTAGGTTTACAATATGTAAGTACTAGATTAAATAGTGCTACGCTGCCGACCAGAGGATATGTGCTTAACGGAGGTGTAGATTATAAGCAAAGTGTCACTGATACTGATTTTTCAAATCTGACCTTTTCTACCAATATAGCCGCTTATTTGCCATTTTCTCCGACACATAGAGTAGTGCTGGCATCTAATATTGGAGGGGCATACACTTTTGGTGAATATGAGTTTTTTCACGCCAATTATTTGTCGAGTCGTTCTAGACTTAGAGGTTTTAGATTTGATCGATTTGCAGGAGATGGGATAGTATATAATTCAAATGATCTTAGAGTCAACTTGTTTCAAGGTAAAGGCGGTCTTAAAGCGGGTCTAGGCATATTTGGATCTTTTGATATCGGACGTGCATTTTTAGAAGATGAAGACATCAATGATTGGCACACGAGTTATGGAGGTGGTGTGTATTGTACACCTTTGAATCTGATCGGATTTAGACTAGGTTATTTTGTAGGTAATGAGGATGCTCAGTTTACAATAGGTGGAGCATTGTCTTTTTAATTAATAGTATATGGTTATTATGAAGATTAGATACATTTCTATTTTGCTTTTTCTATTTCTCATTGCCGATAGTAAGGCTCAGGTTTATCAATCTTCATTTAGAACAGATGTAGTTCCTCTTCTAACGGGAGCTGGTTTAACTGGGTTGAGCATTATTCTCCGTAATAATGCGAATCCTGCTACTATAGAAGAGATAAACTTATTAGACACGAATAATTTGAATTTTCTTGATAGAAGAGCTGTTAATAATTTTTCCTCTACTGCTGGATTTGCTAGTGATATCGTTCTGTATTCATCTATATCTTTTCCCTTTATAACATACATATCTAAGAACTGCAGGTCAGAGGGAGGCGTGATAGCAATTATGATATTAGAGACTGCATTGATCAATAATGGAATTGTCAGTGTTATTAAGTCGTCATCCAATAGGTATCGTCCATTTAACTATAATAGCGATGTACCCTTAATAGAGAAATTAAGTGGAGAATCAAGACGATCATTTGTCTCGGGACATGTTGGAAATTCTGCAGCACTGACTTATCTCACTGCTCGTGTGATTACTGATTTGCACCCTGATATGAACAATAAGTTTTTGATCTGGGGTACAGCAGCAGCCATACCTGCCTTAATGGGATATCTTAGAGTAGAGGCGGGAAGGCATTTTCCAACGGATGTTATTGGTGGGTATATTATTGGTGCTGCTGTCGGGTATATTATTCCTAGTCTACACATAAAAAGAAACAGCAACTTGAGTATAAATACAAATGGTATGTCTAGTCTTTCGATATCGTTAAAATTTTAATTGGATGTCTGAGAAGAAAATTGAGAAGAAGCAACAGAAACTTATCGATAAAGCACTTAAAGCTGAAATGGGTATCGATAAGGAAGAGTTGAAAAAATTAAAAAAGAAGTTACAAAAAGCAGAATCAAGACCAGAAAGAGGAATTGAAACTTGGTTTAGATTGACTTCGCGAAATTTGTATGCACGGCTTCAGATAGTGGACACTAAAGCCAATATTTTAATTACAGCCAATGCCATTATTATCTCGATGGTACTTGGTACTTTATATACAAAATTAGACGACGATCCGCATCTTATCTTCGCAGTAGGTGGCTTGGTGATTACCAATGTTGTTTCAATTAGCTTTGCCATCTTGGCTACTATTCCACCATCTTGGCGCAAGAAGCTTCCTTCTTCAGACATTGCTTCTGGTGACTTGATGACTTTTGAAGATTTTAGTGATATGCAATTATCTGATTACAGTGACTCTGTGATGAATATCATCCAAGATGGGGACACTTTATATCCTAGTATAATTAAGGACATACACGAGCTTGGGATAAAGCTCGCTAAGAAATATAGACTGATTAGAACTGCTTATCTGACCTTCCTCTATGGTATTATCATTTCGATATTTCTATTTGGTATGTGCCACCTGTTTCTGTAAGCGCTCATTAAAAAAAGATTTTAACCCTTATATACCTTGATTACTCGTTGCCTCT
>CALFUU010000066.1 GCA_937929835.1 uncultured Saprospiraceae bacterium
TACCAATTTTCTATAAATCGCAATTTTAGTCTGCGTATGAAAGTTTCACACCAGTTACAACCGCCCTTGGCTTGAATTTCTTCTGCTCTCTTGATCATTTCTGAGACTTCTCTTTCAGAATACAATATCCTAGGTCCGCTATAATTTGTATAGCTATAGGAGTCACTCCAATTTCGAGATCTTTTATCGATCAGATTTTCTAGCTCTTCAGGAAGGGTATCATTTTGCATAAGGTAATTGTACGCATATGCTGAAGTCAAACTATCAGGCAAATATTGCATACTCCGATAAATATCTTCATAGTATTCATCCACATACGCCCACTCAGAAGATTCAAATGCTTTGAGTTGTATTAAGAGTGATTTATAAAGTTCCTTTCTCCACGCGACATCAGTTTGGAGCATATTCAGTGTATAAGCACATTGGTCTTGAAGTACATCCGCTACTTCTGTTAGGTAATTGACCGATTCCACTATTGAACTGGTATCTCTAATAATCCAGGGAAGTCTGCTTAGTCTAGAGGCGCCGTCTTTGCAACTATTTTTAGGTAGTAAAAAAAGAGTATTAATCCACTTTTTAGAAGTTCCTTTAGGAAAGAAGTGCGGCCGAATAAGTTTTTCATAGATATACTCTTCATAGTCTATACTCGTCGAATAATAGTATCTCAGCTCGTCATAGTAAGGATTGCTCGTTTCATAAATGTGATCATCATAAGGACTTGCGTATAACTGAGCGAGCAAGGTATCTATACGTCTGAACATAACCTTATTCTGTACGTCGCTTATCCTAGACCATTCTTTGATTTGGGTCCTTATTGGCAGTTCCGAATTGTCTTCTTGCTGAACTAGCGTCGACTTTGGCGTATTGCAGTTAGACAAAATAAAGAAGCCTATAAAAACCAAAGCTAATAATCTCAATATGTTGCAATCATTATTCATTTCGTATCTTAAATTACCTATTTCCCCATTACGAGAACGAAGATCCCGCTGTTCCACTACGCTAATTTTGGAATGAAAAAACAAATGAAATCCAAACCCATTTTCATCTCGAGCATCGCCAAGAGATCCTCGTTCTCGAAACGCCTTTCCCTAATAAAAATTCACGCATTCCAATAAAGAAAGAAACAAATACAATAAGTAGATTCCTCCATTCCACTACACTACTTTCAGAATGAAAAGGTGACACTTAGAAAACACCACAACATCTACACGCCAACAAACATCCCTTTGGGTTGCTCGACTTCATACCTGATCTCACGGCCCTCTTTTTGTTTAGAGTCTATGATTAGTTTCCATGTTACAACACCTGTTTCTTTCTTGACATCTGCATCACCTACTTCTATAGCATTGACAACTATCTTTTCGCTGGTAGTGAGGGGTAGCTGATCGTGCAATTCCATCTGTATGGCTGTAGACTTATTGTTCTTGATAACAATTTCGTAGCCTATTTGCTTCTTTACTTTACTTCTAAAAAAATTGACTTCACTATAGTCTTTGATGCGCTCACGTGTTACAGCGACACCATAGTCGACACCAAGTGGAATCTCTAGTTGATCTGTTTCTTTATTGGGTTCAAAATATGTCTTGCCTTGCATACGGCCTTGTACAAAGACAGTCAAATAGCCTTGTGATAATACTAGGTTACTCACATTTTTGATCTTAGCATAGAGGTAAGCTTGCGGTGACAACTTTGGCGTACACTTATAGTAATAATCAGCCTCTATCGCTTGCTCTGACAACACCACCGTATAGTCAGTTGTTTGTCTGAGGATAGTGTGCAGCTTATTGAGCTTAAACACACTGGCAGTGATCTGCTCAGAGTAACTGGCCACTTTATTGGAAGCCCCATATGCCTCCTCATCAGATTTAGATATTCTCGCGTTTTGATATATACCGCTGAGCTTGGCGATGTTCTTAGTCGGCAAACCATCATAATTGCTATTCTGATAATGCTCCCTGAGCCACCACTCTTGCAATTTTGGAGCAGTGATATCTGTACTTGGCAGAGCTGTCGTGAGTGTCAGTTGTACTTCCGACCAATCCTCGCTCGTCTTGTTCCATACTTTACCTTTGTAGTCAAGGTCCATATCCTCTTCTAGACTCGTCATATACAAGTCATACTCGGTACTCCAACCTGCCTGCGAAACGAGATACGAAATAGCCAACTCGGTCGTCATAGCTTTATCTGATTGCAACTGCAGGATAACTTTCTTTCGAGGAGTCTGTGATGGATCAGCAGATGCCTTCATTAAATTGGTTAACACCAGTTGAAGTTCTCTTTGTTGCTTCTGCACCGAGAGGAGCTCTACACGTAATTTTGTAGTCTCTGCGGCATAGTAATCCATTAACTTTTTTAGTTCTGAAGCATAATTGGCTTGTATATCCTGAGAGAGCTTGTTGTTAAGCCCTAAGATCGACAGTTGTTCTTCTATCAACTTCTTTTGTATGTCTAGAAGTGCAATACTGTCTTGCAAGGCCATCTGTCTTTGACTCTGCTCTAACTTCCTTGAGTCATTATCTGACCGCACACTCAGGACTTTAATAGATGGGTCGAGAATCACCTGCGTAGTCCCTAAGTCAATATTATAAGGCAGACCTCCAATCTCAATTAGATTATCGCCAGAGGTCAAACTAATCGCTCCAGTCCTTACAACTGTAGCACCACTCCGATAGACTGTAACATCTGAGATAGGAAAGGTTTCGGCGCTCAAGCCTCCACTTAATAATAAGGTCAATAACGATAGGAGAAAAATCAATCTGTTCATATCCATTCTTTACCACTAGGAGGGTGAAAAAGATCAGATTACATGTTGACAAGGAAAAAAATTACAAAAAACCCTAACGCATATCCAGCGCCTCCAAATTTACAAAGGCCTCTGTCTCGGGAAATCTGAGCTTAGCCGCTTCCAAGGTCTTATAGAACATAACATCTTGTCTCAACTGATAGTAGCACAAAATCTTATTATAGTCTACATCTATTTTATAGCCAAAGGTGTCAGAAGAATACTCAAAATAATCTAAGGCCTCAGTATAATATCCTAGATCATACATTAATCCTCCCATCTCATAAGATAGATCGTAGTCCTGCTTGATAGCATAATATTTCTCCCAAACCTGCAAGATGGTTTGTTTAAGCCTTGTACGTTGCTTGACAGAAATACTCTTTGATAATCTCTTGATACTGGGTAGCAGCTCGATAAAGATGGATGGGTCGTAGGCATTAAGTCTGAGCAACCCCAGCAGTTCTGTCAAATTAGCTGAAGGCAAATTTTTATAAACCAATCGCTTTAAACTAATGACGTCATCGAGATTCATCTGACTTGAATGCTTGCGATACGCTTCTTCAAAAAGAAGAAACCTAGAGGAATCTTGAATAAAATTAAGACAGCCCAAATCGATACTGAGATTGGTATTGGCATCAAACATCGATAGGCCACCACTCAATGTACAGAACTGAGAAATGGCGTGAAAGTTAACCCACAGAGAAAAGCTACCGTGCTTCACAAAGTCAGGCTGCTCCCTCCCTGCCAATTCTTGAGTCTCCTTGTAGCCCTTATCCATTGTCAACAACACTAGTCCTGATCTAGACAAAGAAGATATCGTAGATAGACATTCCATAGCGACTTTAGGAAAAAGAATATATGTGTCACTATAGAGTTGATTATACTGTGTCAGAATTTGATTGAAGATTTCATTATCAAAACCTAAGTCTTCTTGTAATGTTTTGTGATACGTCAGTTTCAATTCACGAATGACCTCTTGTGCACTTTTTCCCTCTGGATCACTCTGGGAGTCTATAGAAACAGAACAATTATACACTTCTCTGTTTTCAAAGTAGAAGAGCTCATTGGGCAAAGAATCAAAAAAATAATTGGCAATAGCTAAGATGGGTTGCTCTAAATCTGCGCTGCTTATTGTCTTATTTGAATTACGCAACACCACATCTTGACTCTTGGTCGCATCAAAAAAAGCTATATCCAAAACCCCTTGCTCGAAGTATTTTTGCAGTCTAGGATGGTTGCTGTAAAAGGCCAAATTCTCTTCAACGATATCACTGAGTACATAACAATAGTTTGTGGAGCAGCCATCAGAACCTGCTATCAATTTTTCTAAATGCTCCAGGACATTGAAAGAAAGCCTTCCGTGGCCAGCACCCAGTTCCAAGATATAGACAATACTTTCAGTCTTTTCCTTCAGCTCTAGATCCTTAAGAAAGGCATAGATCAACTCCGCATAAGTCGTCGCAGCAAGAGCACTATTGGTGATCTGGTGTGGCACCATTTCATCGCTCCACACCGCAATGCCGTTTTGTTGATAGAAGTCTTTGTTGAGTTGCCAGACGTGGCTTTCAGCGAAAGGGGTTTTTTTCTGAATATTGTACAAACCTGAACTCATCCGTAAACTGCTTTTGTAAGGAAATAATTGATATCCAACTAGCGAGTTTACCCAAACGTGAATCCGTCTAAACCTACATACTTTAAATATGGAGTTAAGATAGGGTATTTCAAGGCGATATACTGTTAAAAACCAAGCTGGCTTGTCGCAACACCGCCTTATCAAAATAAAAAAAGCTGATCCCATTACAGGACCAGCTTTTCTATTTCTATCTCAGCCTCGCTTATCGCGCTACAGCTGTTGCTCTTTTTTCTCTGATGACGGTTACCTTGACTTGTCCAGGGTATTGCATCTCAGTTTCTATTTTTTGTGAGATCATAAAGGCTAGATCATCCGCAAAAGCATCTGATACTTTTTCACTCTCTACGATAACTCTGAGCTCTCTACCTGCTTGTATAGCATACGCTTTCTGAACACCTTCGTAACCTAGCGCTAGGTCTTCTAGCTCTCCGATCCTCTTAAGGTAACTCTCGAGAATTTCTCTTCTCGCTCCCGGTCTTGCACCTGAGATGGCATCACAAGCTTGGACGAGTGGGGAGATGATGTTATTCATTTCTATCTCGTCGTGGTGGGCACCTACAGCGTTAAGGATAACAGGGTGCTCATTGACTTTTTTGAGCATCTCCATCCCGAGTAATGCGTGTGGCAACTCAGACTCTTCCTCTGCAACTTTACCTATATCGTGGAGAAGGCCTGCACGCTTAGCCATTTTGATTTGCTTATTACTCATCCCCAGCTCTGCGGCCATAATTGCACAGAGATTGGCTGTTTCTATAGAGTGCTTAAGGAGGTTCTGACCATAAGAAGATCTGAATCGCATACGACCGACCATTCTGATGATTTCTGCTTTTAAGCCGTGCAGATCTAAGTCGATGACTGTTCTTTCTCCTATCTCCTTGATCTGGTCTTCTAGCTGCTTGCTGACCTTCTCTACCGTCTCTTCTATCTTGGCAGGGTGGATACGACCATCTGCGACAAGTCTCTTGAGGGACAACCTACAGATCTCTCTTCTGATCGGGTCAAAACTGGAGATGATGATGGCCTCAGGTGTATCGTCGACAATGATTTCCGCTCCTGTCGCGGCCTCTAGTGCTCGGATGTTTCTTCCTTCTCTACCGATGATCTGACCTTTGATATCATCACTTTCGAGATTAAATACTGAGACGGTATTCTCTATTGTATACTCAGCTCCCATACGCTGTATGGTCTGGATGATAATCTTCTTTGCTTCCTTGGCTGCTGTCGCCTTAGCTTCTGTAATCGTCTCTTTCTCTATAGCGAGTGCATCATTCTGTGCTTTGTTGCGTACGGCTTCTAGGAGTTTTTCTCTAGCATCCGCTTCTGACATCTTAGCGATGGTCTCGAGTTGCTTGATGCGCTCCTCATTGGCTTTATCCAGTTCCTCCTTCTTCTTAGAGACGATCTTGAGTTGTTTCTCTAGATTCTCCTTGATAGCGCCTACTTCAGATTCTCTCTGCTCTATACCTTCTATCTCTGCGGCTAGAGAGTCCTTTTTGAGCTTTATTTCTTTTTCAAGGGCCTTGACTTCCATCTCTCGCTCCTTCATCTCTACCTTCTGGTCTGCCTTGTAGCTCTGATAATCAGCTTTGAGTTTCGCGTACTTATCCTTGGCTTCTTGAATCTTCTTTTGCTTGATAGACTCATTTTTGCCTTCCGCCCCAGAGACCAACTTATTGGCTTTAGATTCTGCTTCTGACAGCTTACGCGTTGCCGTAATTTCTGCCTCTTTAAGGGTGAGGTCTGCCTTTTTGTTGGCCTCCTCTATTTTACCCAAAGTGGACTTCTTAAGAGAGGTATTGGTTACAAAATAACCGACAACAGCTCCTAGGACAGCGCCTACTATGGCTAATATTCCTAATTCCATACTTCAATATTTATGTTAATTAAAATTGAGCAGGGTCAGGTCTGTACACCTTTCTAGAGAGTCTTATGGTCTGATATTATCTAGCTGCACTCCTGGAAAACTTATGGTCTTACCACTGAGGCGTCGACATATATTGTCGTAATTGCTTGTTTATATGTCTATATATGGAGAATGTGGTGTTATTTCCACATTTAAAAAATCCAATTATACTACCAATCCATCGCTCTAGGCTGCACTTTTCTTTACCTCACTTCTGCCCTTATCAAATCGTTCTAAGGTCCTTCTGCGCCACTACCCCACGTTTGATGTAGTGTCTCTGATAGGACTCTACAAAAATAGTGTTTTTTGAGTTGCCACTTTTGACACATTATATCCTAATCTCAGCACCCAACTTAGACTTGAAGTTTTCTTGCAATGCGGTCATCACCTTGTCGACTTCCTTGTCTGTCAGGGTCTTAGATATATCCTGAAACTTAAATTTGACGGCATAGGCCTTCTTATCCTCGCCAAGTTGTTCTGCATTCTTATATACATCAAAGAGAGAGACCTCCTTAATGAGCTTCTTGTTGGTATTCTTGCTGACTGCCATCACTTCTCCGAAAGTGACGCCTTTGTTCAGCACCAATGACAAATCTCGCTCTGTCGCAGGATATTTACTGATCTCTTCTACCTGCACCGTCGACTTCTTGCCCCCTTTGATGAGGGTCTTGAGACCAAATTCTGCAAAGTAGACTGGTACGGATATCTCTGCCCGCTTGAGCAATTGCTTGCTTACTTGGCCAAACCGCACTATACTGTTGGGGCCTCTATGGTATTCAAGTCCAAAATCAAACGCTTCTCCCTCAACTTCCTTGACCTGATAAGTGGCTATCGATACTCTCAGCAAGACACGTTCTACCCACTGCTTCAGCTGATAGAAATTGGCCTGTGCAGGGCTCGTCTGCCATGACGGCGGCTGATCCGCTCCTGTTATAAACAGGCTCAAAAATTCCGTCTCCTTAAAGCCCTCTTCTTGCTTGGCATAGGTTCTACCGTACTCAAATAATCGCAAATCCCTTTGCTGATAATTGAGATTATGGGCAACACTCTTAAGACCTGAAATCAAGGCATCTGGCCGCATGATATCCAAGTGGATATTACTGGTATTATTGATAAAGACCATCTCCTCACTCGGCGCACCATAGCGTCCAGACTCTATCAGCGACATCCCCATCATCTCATTGAATCCATTGCTGGCGAGATAATCTGCTAGCCCATTTTTGACCTGCCGTGAGGTCGGATAGTTCTGATAGGTAATAGCGGTACGCAACTGCGCTGGTATGGGCACTTTGTTGAATCCATAGATTCTAAGCACCTCTTCGATGATATCTACCTCTCTGAGCACATCGGCTTTATTGGTCGGTACGATAGCGACAAAGGAGTTGTCATCTACAGGTCTGAGCTCCATCTCCATAGCACGGAGGATATTGTGGATTTCTTCTTTTTCCATCGGCGTGCCTACAGCATCTTGGATCCTCTGGTAGTTGACGTGTATTTCTTTGGGTTCTATGACTTGCGGATAAGCATCTACAATCTCAGAGGCTATCGTTGCACCTGCATACTGCTGCAAGAGCAAGGCAGCTCTCTCTAGGGCATCGATGGTGATATTGGGATCTGAGCCTTTTTCAAATACCTTGGCGGCATCAGTTCTCAGCAGATGTCGAGTACTCGTCCTTCTGATATGCCCCGCCTCAAAGTGGGCCGCTTCTAGAAAGATGTTGGTGGTGCCCTCTGTCACTCCCGAATGTAATCCACCAAAAACACCACCTATACAAAGGGGGTTGGACTCCGCATCACAGATCATCAAATCCTCTGCGTGGAGTTGGCGTTCTTTCTCATCGAGAGCAACAAAACCTGTGTCCTGTGGCAGCTTCATCACCTTTATCTTTCCGCCCTTTATCTTATCAGCATCAAAAGCGTGTAGTGGCTGGCCATACTCGTGTAGGACAAAATTGGTGATGTCGACCACATTGCTGATAGGTCGTACACCTACCGCTCGCAGTAGATTCTGCATCCAAGAAGGTGAAGGTCCTATCTCCACATCAGTAAGTGAGATGCCACTATAACGCGGGCAAGCTTCTGGGTTGACGATCTCTACAGGCATAGCAGGATTGTCCACATCCACTTTGAAATGTGTACGGTCTGGATCCTTGACAAGTCCTGTCCCTCCCTTATTGATTTTGAGGTAGGCCGCTAAGTCTTTGGCCACACCAAGATGAGACGTTGCATCTGATCTGTTTGGCGTCAGCCCGATATCAAATACATAGTCATCTTCTATCTGGTAATAGTCACTTGCGAGTGTACCTACAGGCACATCTTCAGGAAGGACAATGATACCAGAATGGTCTGCGCCTAATCCCAACTCATCTTCAGCACAGATCATCCCTTCGCTGACCTCACCTCGAATTTTTCCTTTTTTGATTTTCCAGGCCTCCCCATCAGCAGCATAAAGGGTGGTACCTATCGTGGCGACAAGCACTTTCTGACCAGCGGCTACATTGGGAGCACCACAGACGATTTGCTTGAGCTCTAGATCTCCGATATTGACTTTAGTGAGGGATAGCTTATCGGCATTAGGATGTTTTTGGCATTGTTCTACATAACCAACAACGATGCCTTTGAGGCCACCTTTGATGGTTTCTACCTTCTCTAGTCCTTCTACCTCTAGACCTATATCTGTGAGTATTTCTGATAGTTCCTCTAGTTCTAAGTCAAAATCTATATATCTCTTGAGCCAATTGAGGGATAAGTTCATTGCTGTGCCTTTATGTTATAGGGTGCTAAGATAAGTCTTTTGGCGACTGGGGCTAGTAGACCGATGGTTCTCATCGCCTCTATCAAGGAACCGAGCAGGTAAGCCGCTTCTTTGTTGCAGATGGTATGAGGGCCATAATCAAGGGCTTAACTCTAGTTCTTCGCTATATTTTGGACCTACCTCCGAGGTGGACAGCGAGGCCTATGGCAACGAAATTGGGGAAGCCTTGCTTAAAGGTATAATTGTACTCTGCGATGACTCTCAAGAAGGCATATTTGTATCCGATTCTAGGTACAAAACCCCATCCTGAGCCGCCTATATCTTCTCCTAGTTGGGTCGTCTCTGAATTATTGAAATGTCCCACTGCAATCCCTACAAAGCCGCGACTGTTTGAGTTGTTCAATACATAATAATCTGCAGTGAGTGCAATAGAGGAACCGATACCTTGACCTCTGGTGGGTTCACTGAAGTAGTCACCAAAAAACTGCCATTCTTGTTTGAGCCCTACTGCTATTCTATCATTTAGATTGATTCTGAGTTCGCTAAATAATCCTATGGCATCACCCTCTTGATGGGTAATCAAATACTTAGCACCGAGAACATCCCACTCTAGTGCCTTGTAATTTTGTGTTGCTGCTGTAGTGGCGACAACAAGACATATCAAAATGGAAAAGATAAATTTTCTCATCCTTTAATCCATTGAAGTATTCTAGAATTCTATACCAGCAAAAGCCTATAGAGGGTCTTCTATGCGTAAGTTAAAATCAGCGTGTAAGGATCAATGAGTAAGGATCGTTTTATAGCGTCTCACCATCTAGTCCATATGTGTTATCGCTGCATGCAAGACTGGGCCACGAGTCTGGCCACCTTCAGTAACAAAAGCAACCACTTCCATATTGTCTAATAACCACTCGCCATTGCTCTCAGCTGGCATCTCATAGGTATACGTTTTGGTGACACTCTGGTCGATGGAAAGATTGTTAACTAAAAAGTCACCTGTCAACTCAGACAACATATCCTTAAGTACGTGATTGTGCTCATAATCTGAAATAATCCCTTGACCTAGTCCTCCTGCATCTTGTGGGTCGATGAGGTGACTTTCTGTAATAAAGAGGTTCATTCTGAGCTCGCCTTCGATGGGCACCATACCTGTCGTTGTCACTGTTATAGTAGCTTGTCTTGATTCTTCATCATAATTAGAGTCGATCTGAATATCTAAAGACTGTGGTGTCTGACATCTTTGTTCCACTCTACTAAGCCATTGGTTAGGGTTGATGAGTGTAATCTCTCCATCTGGAAGATCTACAAATGGAAATCTGTCAACAGTCGCTGCTGGCTTGCCCAACCAAGGCTTAAGAAAATCTTCTACAGCCTTAGCAGGTTCACTTCTGAAATCGTACTTGCTATCACTCTTAGGCTCAGAGAGGAAATCTCCGTGAACACCTACAACTATAACAGTTCCTGGAAATAAGGCTAAGATGTCTTCTACGACTTCTGTTCCCTTAGGACAGTTAGGGCAACTGACACCAGTTAATTCTTCTACCAAGATGACTTTTTCCGTGCATTCATTAGAAATTTCTGGAATCATAACCATCGTTTCTGTGCAAGCACCTAGAAAAACCGAAACAACTATTAAAGCAAAAAATTGATATTTCATAAGGCTAATGATTTTTAAAAATAATTAAAAGGATGATGAAGCTGTAAAGTTAAATCCACTGAATGCCGGCTCCAGTCTACAAATACCTCCATTACAGACAATACCTTCAACTTGCTTGATGTAACTCAATGAAAATCTATTGGATTTGTACGTATAGTAGATGTCAATTCTTGGATAGTGTAAGGCTAGCTTTTCTCCTGAGTCTGGATCTGTTGGCGATAATTTTCCTGGTGTGATATTGTACATATCTGAGATACCAAAAGACCAATGTGGTGCTACAGAAAACTCTACCAGCCCAAATAACCAATCTCCATAATCTTGCTTGAAGCCTGCCTTTTCGTCATCACCTATCGCTAAGAATTGGAACTCTGTACGAATGGATTTTTTTCTGGATATTTTATAGAGAAAATCTACATACGGCGTTACCGTTTCTACAATGGGTACACCGGTCTTCTGCTCATAGATTTCTTGATTATAATCTAAGAGCTGGAGCCCTCCTTTGATCTGAAACTTTCTACTGTGCTTGTAGATAATCTCGGTATAAGTTTCTTGAAAGAGCTTATTGCCATCAAGATCAGTGATATAAGAAAAATTAGCAGAGGTGGTTAGCTTTTTATTCCATCTGTACTTGACATCTGCTTGATACGCTTGCTCACTGAGCAACTGCGTTGCTGGAGAATACCTTGCTGTCAATCTGTAGGTATTCTGTCTGTTCATCGGCGGGATAAAATTGATCAGTCCCTCTATCAGCTGTAGATTGGGGTCGACTCTAAATTCAAAATTTTCTGTGCGCTTAGCCTCTAAGGTTACCCCTAGACCATTACCAGCATAACTCAGACTTCCGTAGTAAACTGATCCTGCTTCTCTGACCATTTTGCCTGGAGAAGTGGAACCATCTCTATTGGTTTTAAGTGCCAATGGATCATTAAAGGCTTCTGCCGTTTTGATCGCTGCCTCTGTATAGAAACTGATAGGACCAAAGCTGAGAGTATTGTAGATACTACCCGCATAGGTATTATGGGTCGGCTTGAATCTATCTTCATCCAGATAAGTCTTGACGATATCGACGATACTGCTCATCGTCCTGTCATCAAGGGTCTTGCCTATAAGGCCTATGCCTGGCGCCAACGTAAAGAGCTTAGATCCTTCTTCCTTGGATGTCAAGTCAACATATCCTTCTAAGACAGCTCCACGCATATTGGGCTCATAGTTGGAAAATAAATTTCTCTGTTGTCCTGCAAAGACTCTTGCATTCCAGTTGTCATTGATCTTATAGGTTAATCTGACACCTTTGAGAGCATTATCAATCAATAAGGCTCTCTCCTCATAGGCACGGTAGATAATACCACTACCTATCTGGTCATAGATGTACCCAGCTCTGATATCAAACTTGTCCAGAGACTTGCCGATGTGCCATCTGCCTATACCATTAGCTGTATAAGACTGGTTGGGGTTACGGAGATTGGAATTATTGAATACATCAAAACGGACACCTATATCAAAGCCACTTCTCGTATATCCTAGATCCAACCACGACTGTGCCCCAAAGTGTTGATAGTCATACTGCGGTATGTCAAAAGCACCTATAAGTGAATCCCTGATAAAGAAATTAGAACTATTCTGAAATCCTCCTGTAAAACTGCCTTTGTCTTGTTGTGCCTCTTGAGCAACCATTAGGGTACCGAAAAGAAGAAAAACTAGCGCTAGCAGTATGGGATTGATCAATTTCATCAGTATATATCTTTTGTAAGAGCCCTAAATATAAGCAGTTATACCTACAGAAAAGTGTAGGCAAAACGATATAACACCAATTTTTTTTAAACAATAGCACCTAATTGAGTGTTTGCCACGCCTTCATTTAGTGCCTTGGTGTTGCCTTATTATCTTTCTTTCAAGTCAGATTTTATCGAATTGCCAGTATTTGACCTACAAATAGGGCATCGTGACACCTAGTAAGGCGCTTATAATGCGTGTACACACAAGGGCTAATCATCAGCTACTGCACCAAACTCCATATCTATCCTGATGTCAATATTGGTTGTGGGTACATTGCGGAAGGTGAGCTCTACTTCAAGGAGTAGCTTATCTCCATCTGAGATGAAGTCTTTGATATCTGGAAGGGAGGCGAGCAGATCTATACTATTCTTAGGACCAAAGGGGATAGGGTCTAGGAAGAAGACTTCTCTCTTATTGTTGGGATCTTCTGGATCCACTACATTGATCTCTATGACATTGATGAAATTTAGATCAATAGAGGCAAATACAGGCCTAAATGTGGCGCGCTGAGCCACCACGCGGTCAACGGAAGCATCTGATATACCTCTCGAGGATAGAGAAATCTCATATGGGAATAGGATCTCTGTCTCTAACCCGAGAATCTCAAAAGTATTGGACCCAGCGGGTATAATCATATCTACTCGAGCTGGAATCTCAAAAAGGGTCTCTAATCTATTGCAAGAGACTAACAGTAATCCCGATATACAAAGGAGCTTAAGTGAGGCCAAGGTAGAATATGATTTCATAGTAGGAAAACGGAATTTTTAGGAAGTCTATTCAGTCAAAACCATAGAATCTTAAAACTAAATGATAATTTAAATATCTTAAACAAACGAAATCAGCTATGGGCACTCAGAAGGTCAACCTATTAGAAGACATTTCAGACCGTCACAAATTTACCAAAGCGCTACTGACAGATGTGCGATCGCTAGAATATATCCTCGAAAACGACTGGATAGAGAGTGGCATCACCCGCTTCGGTGCGGAGGTAGAGATGGTAGTGGTAGACCGCGACACGCTTAAGCCTAAGAATATCGCGATGTCTATTATGGACCAGATGAACCATCCCAAGTGGCTGGATGGTGAGTTGGCTCAATTCAATTTAGAGTTTAACCTACAACCGAGAGAGTTCAAGGGCAGCAACTTTTCTCTAATGGAAAAGGAAATACATACCTACCTCAAAAAGCTCGAAACCACCCTCAAGAAGAACAATGCGACCTATGTCTTGACCGGCATACTGCCCACACTTCAGAAATTTAATCTAGATATAGAGAATCTGACGCCACGTAAGCGGTACTTCGCCCTGATGGATGCTATCAAAAACCTCGGACTGGGTAAGGATGTAGAGCTCAAGCTCTTTGGGATAGACAACCTCTATGTCCGCCACGATACGCCATTGCTAGAAGCTGCTAATACCAGCTTCCAAGTGCATCTACAGGTCGATGCCCCCGATTACGTACAGATGTACAACCTTGCCCAGATGCTAGCTGGACCCTCTACGGCTGTCGCGGCCAACTCCCCCTTAATGTTTGGTAAGCGGCTCTGGCACGAAACCCGTATTGCCAACTTTGAGCAATCACTGGACACCCGTGTGACCAATAATCATATGCGTGAGCAGAGTACACGTGTCTCCTTCGGCAAGTCATGGATTAACGAATCGATTCTAGAAATCTACAAAGAAGATATTGCCCGATTCAAAGTACTGCTCAGCTCAGAGATAGAAAACAATAGTTGGGAGCAAATACAGAAAGGCAAAGCCCCCGACCTGGACGCCTTACTCGTCCACAACTCGACAGTCTACAGATGGAACAGACCTCAGTACGGCATTAGTCCCAATGGGAAGCCTCACCTGCGTATAGAGAATCGTGTGATGCCAGCAGGGCCTTCTGTTCCTGATATGGTAGCCAATGCGGTCTTCTGGCTGGGCGCTATGAAAGGGATGGCTCTGAAGTATAAGGATATCAGAAAGGTCATCGACTATTCTACCCTACGGGATAACTTTGGAAGGTCCGCGCGGGTGGGCCTCAGTGCGGAATACACCTGGATAAAGGGCAAAAAGATCGGCGTAAGAGATCTCATCCTCAAAGAGTTGATACCGGTAGCTCGAGAAGGATTGAAATCTTGTAAAGTAAACAGCACCGACATCAACAACTACCTGGGCATTATCAAAGACAGAGTCAAAAAGAAAACAAATGGTGCCATCTGGATGCTCGACTCGTACTCTCACTTGCTCAAACAGGATGTCTCTCAAGACGAAACCCTTTCTACACTTACCCACGCTATCATTATGAACCAACGAGAAAACCTTCCTGTACATAAATGGAAAAAAGCAGATCTCAGTGATCTCAGAGATTATAAGCCCTTCCAGCTCAAAGTTGCAGAATTTATGCAGACTGATCTCTTTACTTGTGAGCGCAATGACATCATACAGTTGGTCGGTGAGATGATGGACTGGAAAAAGATAAGGTACGTCCCTGTCGAAGATTCTGAAGGGAATCTAGAAGGATTGGTCACCGCCAGACTGGTCACCCGACACTTGCTTCGTCAGGCCGAGACTGCCCAAAAAACGACAACCGTAGAAGACATCATGATCCACAAACCTAAAACCATCGATGCAGATGACAACATCATACAAGCGATGAAGCTGATGCGTAAGGCAGGCTGTGGCGCACTACCTGTTGTCAAAAACAAGTTGCTGGTAGGTATGATTACAGAAACAGATTTTCTAGATATCACCAGTAGATTGCTAGAGCGGTTGCATATAGATGAGTAGCTCAAGCTGATATCAAATCTTAATGACTTACATCTCAATGGACTAGTCCAAATAAAAAACTTTACTTTCTACGTTCATATAAATCCTTTTTCATTCCGATCGGAGCGAAGTGTAGTAAAGGAATCTTCGTTCTCGTTATGGATGAACTTAAAACTGGTAGGCGTTTCCATTTTACTTTAGTTAGAGAAATAGAGTTTTCTCTTCTATTGCAGATTGCATCCGCTTTTTTGCATTGCCAAAAAAAGCTCCAAAAAAAGCTAGTTGTTTGAGATGCCTATAGGGTACTGAACGATTTGTGTCGGCGATGATGCTTTGGGAGTATCATCTTGATTGATTGCTTACTTTTAATATGTCGATACTATGGGTATTAGTCTAAGATTTGTACAGTCATTTTAATTGTAACCTCTTGTTGGCTTACAAACAACGGTCAAGTTTCAATCAAGTTATCTGATAATAAGTAGTTTGCTTTTAATTATAACCTTTGGTCGGCTTACAAACAACAGTCAAGTTTCATCCATATGGTTCTCTACATTCGACACAACTTTGTTCTCTTCATGCCCCGACCCCACATAAAGAAAAAGCCCAGCCGATTACTCAGCTGGGCTCTATATTTTATTCTATTCTTATCTGTTATCTTCTGACCATCGTCACAGATCCTTTTTGCGATTGATCGCCAGATCCGTCAGTATACGTACACTGCCAGAGATAGACATCTTCTTCTAATATTGAAGCACCTCTGCTGTTCAAGGTACCTGACCAGCGGTTGTCAATGTTGTTAGATTCAAAGACCAACTTACCCCATCTGTTGTAGACTTCTAAGTTATAATTTGTAAAATCTGGACAACTACTCTCTGGACCAAAAGTATTGTTGATGCCTGCGTCATTATCACTCTCAGGGAAAAAGATATTAGGAAACTCTAAATCTGTAACGCTGACACTAACAGCCTCAGAAGTAACTGATTGATCGCAATTCGCTATCACTGTTACGCTAAACTCTCCACCCATCTCGACATTTATCGTCGGTGTGGTTTCTCCTGTCGACCATTCATAACTTTGGACGACATCGCCATCTCCTGTAATTGCAGTAAGAATCATCCCACAGTCCACATCTGGATCATCCTCTGATTGTATCATTACGGTAGGTACATTTGGATTTTCTAAGTCTGCCTCGAGGAGCTCTATAGAAGCTGTCGCCGTCTGGCCACAACCATCAACAAGTACAACCGTATAGGTGCCCGCTTCAGAAACAGAAAGTACTTGTCCTGCAATATTGCCATTCCATGTGTAGCTCGGTTCTGGAGAAAAGTTGGAACCAACTGCTGTCAAGTCGATAGCACAAGTCCCATTATTTAACTCTCCCTGGTCTATCTCAACGATAGGTTGCGGTACAGCCAAAGCTTCTGCAGGTATGGTTACAAAAGCGGAAGCGGTATTGCCACAAGCATCTGTCACCTCATAAGTATACGTCCCTGCTACGGTTATCAGTAGGCGCATATCTGTCGACGTAAATCCATTAGGGCCAGTCCACATCGCTGTCACTATAGGGAAGGTCACGCCGTCCTGCTCTCCAGGTATGCCTGTCGCTTCTATAAAATAATCACAAGGATCTAGACCCAAATCTGATACCTGTACTGAGGGTGATGGTGTCACCAAGTCTGCTGCAGTCACAACAAAATCAGCGCTCAATTCTCTATCACAAAAATCTGTAGCTGTAACTGAATAAGTGCCTGGCTCTGTCACCGAGATGGTAGCGGTGGTCTCTCCACCCGGACTCCATAGAAAACCATTAACTGGTATGGTTGATCCTGATATACCGTCCAGAAATGCAGCACCTAAGACGAGCGGACATCCATCCTCATTGGTCAAGCCTACATCGTTTATCTCTAGAGTCGATAGTATCAACTCAAAATCTTCAGGGGACACAACTATCGATGTCGTGGCCACATTGCCACAATCATCTGTCACAGTAACTTCGTACTGTACAGGACCTCCATTAAGATCGGCTTCAGCGATCTGAATCGATTCCATATCTGAAATCGCGCCTCCATTGGCCGTCCAAGAAAACGTCAGTGGGCCTCTGATCAAAGGATCCATCCCCGCTATCAAAGTCAGAAACCCAGGCACAGGACAGAGGTTGCTGTTATCAACCCCTATAGTAGCCACTGGCAAGGGAGGTGCTGTCCAAGACACAATGACTTCTCTTCCACAAGCATCAAAGAAGCGCGCTGCATATGTAACGCCAGGTGTATCTGGTACAATTATAGTCAAGTTTGCTGAAAATGGCGTTCCTGTATCATCGATCCATTGTACAGCAGAGATTTCACCAGAAGTATTCTGTACAGTTAACTGCCACTCTCTTGTATCACAGAGATAATTTGACTCAATAACCCCTTGTGGTTCTGGGAAGACCATAACATTGGTTGTATCACAAATCGTGTAACAGACTTGATCCAATACGGTTATGACGACAGTCAGTTGCTCGTCCTCTACAGGTGCTGGTCTGACAACTCTTATCATCGCTGTCGTATCTCCAGTACTCCATAAATAAGACACCAACGTCGTGTCTACATCACTCAATGTTGCATCAAAAAACGTATCTAAGGCTACATTGGGACAAACAACAACATCAACAAGTGACGTCATCGGAATATCATACCCACTAAATCCTGTTTCTGTAAATTCTACAGAATCTCTCTCCATAAAGACACTTTCTATTAACATCAAGGTATCTCTGGTAACTTCAAAATCTGTCAACGTTGCCATCGTTAAAGTATCCTGACAAAGGGTCATCCCTTCTTGATCTGCCTTGATAATTGTCACTGCCAGATTCAATGCCGGCATCTGAGCTTGACTCGTGATCAATAGCTGCCCATCTTGACTATTGGTGAGATCTACTGCATCAAATTGGAAACCAGCATTGTCGCTATCATCCCAAATAGAATTTGTATCGGTATATCTCGTCTGTCTGAGGATATTTCCTTCTAGGTCAAAGAATATAGCATAGTCTCCTTGCTCGACACCAAAGTCTGCGTACTTACCTACAACCAATATTTCATTGTTAAAGGTCAAAGCTATCTCTTGTCCTTGGCTACGGCTATTGGGTATATTGATAGCCCTACTCCACAATACCCGTCCAATACTATCTGTCTTGATCAGCACTGAAGTCTCTGTACCCGCTGCTAGCGAACTAAGTATCCCTAGCTGCATAAAGGCCGTATCTGGTGTAGAAGTTACGCCTATAAGGTCTAGTCTGCTCATTCCATCTTCTACGCTATAGCTGGTTGCAAAAACTGGATCACCAAGACTATCCAGCTGGATCATTGCACCTCTCGCCTCTTCATCATCCCCCAATCTTGCGGTCAATACAAAGCCTGTATCCCGCATAGTATGGGCATCAAGCAAGGATAGTGTCTCAGGAAGTGTATCTGCATCTAAGCCTATAAAGGTTCTCGAAATAAGCGACTCATTCATGGGACCAAACTTCTCCATATGTATACCTATGGTATCACCTGAGTTGTGCGAACCGAAATAATAAACTTCTCGATTGTGATCAACCAGAATCTCCGCTTGGAGACCAGGATTGATGTCTTCTGTATTAGCGTCGATATCGAGCAATCTTGTCTGGAAGGTAATCTCCCCTTGGCCGGGTTCTACCGTAAAGTAAAGCTTGGCATCTGAGGTTTCGGACTCTTCTATATCTGTGGCTACTATCGCCAAAGTGTCTCCACTGAGCACCTTGCACTCTATGCCTTTGCTATACAGCTCATAATTGGCATCTTCGAGATAATACTCTCTACCCCACATCAACTCTCCTTTGATGTCGCACTTCGTTACGTGAATGCCTATGGAATCTTCTCCTGCTGGCAGATTTCTCACAGAAAATCGACTAACGACATAGAAGCCTCCATCGGCTGTACTACTGCTACAATTATGCACTAGATCTCTCTGTGTCGTATCATAAATTCTCTGAAAGCCCTGAGCATAGAGATGCTGAGCACCTACAAAGAGTACCAGGCAGAGGATAAGTCTGTTAAAAACTTGTTTGAACATATTGGTAGTAGTTATATCAATGATTGAAGTTTCATAGCTAAGCCCATATCGCCTTGGATAGAGACTTTTCCTGACATCACGGCCATCATCGGATTGAGTGCTCCACTTTTCATATCGAGTAGTGCTTGGACTGTTGTCTTTATAGTACAAGCAGCCTCTTTGTCTTCATTGCTTACTTGATTGGTATCCCCTGTGCCATCTATATAGATCACTTGGTCATCGAGGAGAAACTTGATCGTAGCACCGATAGGTTCCACATTACCAGCTTGTTTAGCTATTTGCTCTGTTATTGCAGTAAAATCCATTCTATCTTTTGACCAAAAATAGGCAAATATTGGTTTGATGAGAGGTCCACACTATATTATGTCAATATTTGATTTTAATGCAGGTCCAAGGGCGACATGTCGGACTAAAATAAACCGTAGTTTTGGGCTAAAATCAAACGTCAAAAACGATGAAAAAGCACAATTTCTACGCAGGTCCAGCTATCCTTCCTGAAAGTGTCAAAAAAGCCGCCTCAGAAGCCGCATATGATTACAAAGGCACAGGGCTATCCTTGATGGAAGTCTCTCATAGAGGTGATGATTTTGTAGAAATACTCGACAATACAGAAAAATATGTCAGAAAGCTCCTCAAAGTGAGTGATGACTATGCAGTGCTCTTCCTTACTGGGGGTGCCAGCAGCCAGTTTTATATGACTGCATTTAACCTTTATAATCCAGATGATAAAGTAGGCTACGTGGATACAGGCACCTGGTCTACAAAGGCCATAAAGGAGGCCAGTGCCTTTGCGGACATCGAGACCCTTGCCAGCTCCAAGGACAAAAACTTCTCTTACATCCCTAGAGGCTATAAGATCCCTAAAGACCTTAAGTATCTCCACCTAACCAGTAACAATACCATCTACGGAACGCAAACCAAGGAATGGGCCAAAACCTCTGCGCCTATTATCTGCGATATGAGTTCTGATATCTTCAGTAGAGAGTTACCGCTAAAAAAGTTTGGTCTTATCTATGCTGGTGCTCAGAAGAACGTCGGACTTGCTGGTGTGACACTGGTCATCGTCAAAAAAGAATTGCTCGGCAAGACTGAATGGCACATCCCGACTATGCTGGACTACAGAACCCACATCGCCAAGAATTCTTCTTTCAATACCCCACCTGTCTTCTCCATCTATGTGACGATGCTCAATCTAGAGTGGGTCCTCGAGCAAGGAGGCGTCAAGGCTATGGAAAAGAGAAATACTGCTAAGGCGAAGTTACTCTATGACGAAATAGACAACAATCCACTCTTTGTAGGGACCGTAGCCAAAGAAGATAGATCACCTATGAATGTTACCTTCTTACTCAAGGACAACACAAAAGATGCTGCCTTTATCAAGAAATGCACTGAAGCAGGTATCGTCGGTATCAAAGGGCACCGATCAGTGGGTGGCTTTAGAGCATCTATGTACAATGCAATGGACATCAGCAGCACACAAGTACTCGTCGATGTGATGAAGGCCTTCAAATAAGAGCCGAGCCATGACCACCAGTCTGATACACCAAGGGGTCACCATACCGATCAAGGTCAGGAAGGAGTATCGGCGCAATATCAGGTACTCTATTACTGGAAAGAGCATCAATGTGCTCATCCCAAAAGGCATCGTCAACCACAGTGTCGATAAGATATTGGATGAGGTGAAGGACTGGGCGAGAGTCGAGTTTGAGAAGAAGCCAGAATTGCTGAATAGATTTAGAGTCATAGTCTATCAGAATGGGGAGTTTATACGCGTCTTCGGAAAAGACTTTAAGTTGCTCATCTTTCCCGAAAGCAGAAAAGGGCTAAGCGGTAAGGTTATAGACCAACAATATATCGAGTTGCGTGTGCCAGCGGGAGCAGACGAGCACCTTCTACACAAAGCTATCGGGCAGCTACTGTCGCGTGTACTTTCAGACTACTTCCATAAAGACATTGTGGCGCGGGTCCAATATTATAATCAGTCCTACTTCCAAGAAAAAATAGAGTCCATCAGACTCAAGAACAATCAATCCAACTGGGGCAGCTGCTCGAGCAAGAAGAATATCAACCTCTCAAGTCGACTCCTCTTTGCGCCGACAGATGTTCTAGACTATGTTATCGTCCACGAGCTAGCCCACCTCAAGGAAATGAATCATTCTGCACGCTTCTGGAAGATCGTCAGAGATGTGATGCCGGACTATGAAGACAAAGAGCTATGGCTCAAGAAGTATGGCCATACGCTGAAGTTTTAACTCACGGTGACAAACTTTTTTCCTCCAATCTCTTATGTGTATCTTTAGTCTAGTGATATAGACCCAGAGGCGATGCCATTTATCAAGTCAGTACATATAGAATGCTCTCAGAGTCAGCCCTTTCCATTTGACGTGCCGGCCATCAAGTATGCACGGCATCTAGATTTTGACTCGCCGATTACCTTTATCATCGGAGATAATGGCAGTGGCAAATCCACCTTGCTAGAGACCCTGGCCTACAGACTACAGTTGCCGCACTTAGATGGCTCTACTTATGAGAGAGGCGTATTCTGGTCGGCAAAAAAACTGGTGAATGATCTACAAATAGAATTCAATATAGAAAGACCCATCGGTTTCTTTTTTAGAGCAGAGGACTTTGGCAATCAAGTCAACAAGATAGATAGAGCCGACACCAGTTTATCCCACAGATTTAAAAAACTAGAAGGGAAGGTGTCGGAAAGTGTGCTGGCAGCTATGCGCTACAATGCAGATGTGCAGAGGCAACACGTCAGAAAAAACATCGGTCACGAAATAGATATCCAATCCCACGGCGAGGCCTATCTAGCCATCCTACAACGCAAACTGCAACAGTCTGGGATATTTGTTCTTGATGAGCCGGAGTCCGCCTTATCGCCAGCAAGACAGTTGTCGCTGATCCATCAGATTATGGCCCATCTAAAAGACAACCACTCACAATTTATCATCGCGACACATTCTCCTATGCTGATGGCCATACCGGGGGCGACCATTTATGAAGTAACCGATACATCTATGCAAAAGACGGCCCTAGAGGATACCGAACATTTTCAGATTACCAGAGATTTTCTGAATAATCCAGAAGCTTTCCTAAGACATCTCGGCTGATCATCGAAGCCATCAGTAGACTCATTGAGGAGAATATGATGTGGCCCCGTCACACAGCCCCAGAAATAACTGCTAGGGGTTTCCCCCTATAGCATGTCGCAAACATTGCAATTACCTTTAAATTATAGAATCACGGTACAACTTCTATTGTGATTATAGTGTTACACCATTACTCATTATTATTTCGCAATTAATCCTACTCCCCATGATTATATTATCTATCGTCCTTATTGTGCTCATCGTACACAGCAACAAGTTCTTACAAGAATCAAAGCCTAGCCGCAGTGCTAAGAAATCCTTTTGAGATCCTTTTGAGCGCAACCCCTCCCTTATAGGGGAGCCTGACGCTTCGGAAAGTCATTAAAATATTATGCTCCATAAAGATTAGTTTTAGTCCCTAATCTAATCTTATGAGAAGCCTCGCTACCCTGCTCTTTCTACTTGTCCTGATAGCCTGTAGTCCCAAACTCACCCTACCTGAGCCAGCACAAGAAATCGTCACAGAGAAGACTATTCCTGTACCTAACATCCTGCCGATTCTCATAGAAAAGGGCAATTCCTTTATAGGCCCTTGTGAGCCATCCATCTGTATCAACCCCATCGATGACAACCACATCGTGGCTGGCGCCATACTGGACAAAGTATATGTCTCTAAGGACGGGGGCAGAAACTGGACAGCCCAGTCTATGGAGTCTAGCCTGGGTGTCTATGGTGACCCTGTCATAAGAGCCAACTATAAGGGAGATTTCTTCTATGCCCATCTCTCAGATCCCGATGATGCCCCTTATGCTAGCGAAGCCTTCCTCGATAGGATCGTCATTCAGAAATCGAGTGATGGTGGCTATACCTGGACCGACGGCGCTTACACACCCCCTCGCTCACCAAAGGACCAAGACAAGCAATGGATGACCGTCGACCCCAAGACCAACAAACTCTATCTCACCTGGACAGAATTTGATCTCTATTCCAGCAAAGACACCATCCACAAGTCGAGGATCTTATTCTCTAGTTCTGATGATGACGGCGACACTTGGTCAGAACCGACCACCTTGAGTCAACTCGAGGGCAACTGCCTAGATGACGACCAGACGACTGAAGGTGCTGTCCCCGACGTGGGACCTAACGGCCAAGTATATGTCGCCTGGGCCTATGATGAAAATATCTACTTTGATAAATCCTATGATGAAGGCAAAACGTGGCTTGCAGAAGATATCCGCGCTACCCAACAGGTCGGTGGCTGGGTCATAGACATCCCTGGTCTCAATCGTTGTAATGGAATGCCCATCACTAGAGCAGATAGATCAAAAGGGCCCCATCGTGGGACCATCTACATCAACTATGGTGAGCAAATAGACAAAGACAATACAGAAATAATGCTTGTAAAATCTACTGACGAGGGCAATACCTGGTCAACACCGATAAAGGTCAATAATGACAAGTCCAACAAGCACCAATTTCTCAGCTGGATGGAAATAGATCAGTCCACAGGTTATATCTATATCGTCTTCTATGACAGAAGAAACTATACTGATAATGAGACGGATGTGTATCTCGCTGTGTCGCGGGATGGCGGCACTTCGTTTGATAACATCAAGCTCAATGATGTCGGATTTACGCCGAATACGTTTGCCTTCTTTGGTGACTACAATGACATCAGTGCAAGCAACGGAAGAGTGCGCCCGATATGGACACAGCAAAATGGATCTGTGCTCAGTGTATGGACGGCTATAATAGATTTTGTAGAGTAGGCTTTTATTTTAGCCTTAATGTTCTACAACTATTCTCTCCACAATTTTCTGATTAGTCGTGCGGTCTTGTATCTCTAGCAGATAGGTACCCATCGGTAAGGTCGACACATTGATTTCTCTTGTATCCTTATAAGTACCCATCAATCTTCCACTTATATCGTAGAGCTTCATCGTCATCTGCAACTGACCATCGACGTCGATGTAGATAATTTTTGAAGCAGGATTAGGGTAGATATTTATTTCAACATTGGCCAACTCATGTATAGAGGTGATCAAGTCGATGCCGTCACAATTTTCATCTATACCATTATTAGCAATTTCCTCGGCAGCTGGATTGATATCAGCATTGTTGTCGTCACAATCTACTCCACTTAAGAATCCATCTTGATCCAGATCATCATCTAGTGTCGCAGGATCACAGTCATCATCTACGCCATTATAAATCTCCTCTTCTTGATCAGGGTTAACTTCTGGATTACTGTCATCGCAATCCACATCACTCAAAAAACCATCTTGATCTAAGTCGACCAAGAGCGTACTAGGGTCTCGCAAGTGAATGGTATAATCCTCTACCTCACCTGCATAGACACCACAAGGGTCTGCTGTAGGGTTATTAGAAAATATATTTCTTACCCGCATCGTCGTCGCCCCATATGCATCCAGTGCTGGCACAGTGAAAGTTCCAGTACTCGTATCATCTACAAACGCCGACATCGCTATCAACTCATCAGTCTCAAAGGAGCCAGAGCGATCATAATCAATCCATACATAAGACGTGTCTAGATCAAATGAAAAAGCTAAACTCATCGACACGGTATAGGTGCGCCCTTCATATAATTCTGTTGAGAGTTCTCTAAAATCCGAAAACTCAGTTTTCCCAGAGACATTATCCAAGTCATTAATCTGTACCTGAGTGATAAAATCACTGCCAGTACCAGGGCTACCAGCAGCTCCACAATATACCAGATTGGCCTCTCCTCCTCCGCAAAGACAATTGCTCATATACAATTCATTAGAAGACAGAGGGTCTCCATCATCACAGGAAGTACCTATAAGATTGTCATCTAAAAGGGGGCAGACATCGAAAATATCGCAGATACCATCATTGTCTTGATCTAAACTGTTGGCGTCACAAGCTTGTATAGCAATATCTGCTTCAAAGACACCTCTTCCGTAAGTACCTATTCTAATTTTCTGACTGCTGTATTGGATCTCTATATCGTTGACTCTTGTATGGGGTAGTTGCCCGTAGAGTATCCACTGAGGAGAGCTATCATCTCGGTAATAAACGCCAGCGTCACTACCTATAAAAACAGCGTTTTCTATGTCTTTGTAATACTCTACTGCACCAAATCTGACATTGGGTAGAGCACCGCTTATATTGGACCAAGTGACGCCTGCATCAGCAGAAGTATATACCTTAGAACCACTTACGTAATCGCCAACAGTCATTATAATCTTATCCATATCGGTAGGATCAACTTCAAAATCTGTCACGCTACCGCTCGGAAGTGCACGAGATACCCAGTTGTCAGAATCGGTGTCCTTGACAAATAATCTGTTGTTCTGGACGGCATAGATGCGTTCTACATTGGATTCCGCTATGGCTATATGATTGAGATTAGATCCACCCGCCAACTCTCCACTGATACGCGTCCACGTATTCCCTTGATCCCAACTTTCGTACACATGTCCAAAACCGACAACGAGTCTGTTCGGATTACTAGGATCCAATTGATATGGCGTAATCCAAGCACCTTCTCCATCTTCTCCTGGAGGCGCTATACCCCTATTATTCAAACCATCAAATCGTCTCATCCCTCCAAACTGATATTCCCAATAAATGGTACGCTCATCTGTAGGATCGATCTCTGTAATCATCCCATCTCCTGTACCTGCTAAGTCATCCCATACGCCAGCACTATTTCTATACATAGAACCATTGTCTTGAGAACCACCCGATACCACTTGGTCATTGGACTGTGACACACCGATATCATAGAATTGTGTGATAATCAATCCATCACTGAGAGGAATAAACTCTCCCGTCTCGACATTATAGGCATCTAGCCCTCCATCATGGCAATAATAAATTCTATCATTTTGCAGCGGATTGACATACGTATTTCGCATATCAACATGCACTACCGGCAACCCATCTCGACCTAACCAATCAAAGATTTTATTGAAGTTGGCACCACCCTCAGTCGAGCGATACAGTTCAAAATAACCGGCTATATAATCTTCGGGATCTTGCGGATTGATAGACGCCATCTGCGCAGTGAAGGTTTCTGGTAGCGTATGCGATTCAGGAAATGAATCTCCAGCATCCCTACTGACGTACATAGTAGAAGCGTGGGTCACGACAACCTTATCGGGTTCCTGCGCGGTCAAGGCCACTCTAACTGTCCGTTGTCCAAAATCTTCAATAAGGGTAAAGGATTCTGCACCGTCAGTACTCTTGAGAAATTGTCCATCATCAGTCGACAGATAGACAACATTGGGGTCTCTTGGTTTGTAATGTGCTTGCACACAAGTCTGAGCATTGATACGTGTAATCGTCTCAAAGCCATCAGTTGTCTTATACAATCCTCTATGGGTTGCAGCCAGCATAGTTGCACTATCTGTAGGGTCGGCTACCAACCAGTAAATCCGTGTATTCTGCGCAGTCGAAAAGACCAAGCTTGTCGGCTGCCAAGTCAATCCAGCATCAGTTGATTTGTAGACGCCTATACTTGGCAGACCATTCCACAGATGACTGCCTAAGGAAATGTACAAGACGTCAGGATTCTCTTGATCGACGACTATCGAGGAAACGGCCAGATAAGGGAGTTCATCTCCTAGTGGCGTATAGGTCTGTCCACCATCTTCTGTCTTCCATATGCCACCTATCGAAGCACCTACATAGAATATATTGCTATCAGTAGGGTGGAAAGCCATAGAAGACGTTCTGCCCATAGAAATCTGTAATGTGATGAACTCTGTATTGGATATATTGGACCACTCTACATCTTCATAAAGATCATTATTCACAGATCGCGAAAGATTTCTCTGTGGGTCTGCAAAATTTCCTAAGGTGCCGTCTGCATTTAGGCTATGCTCCCAGTAGCTCTTCCATCGCATGTACTTGACAAACTCTCCATCACGGTGTTCTCCCTGAGCCATTTGCTTGGCAGAAAGATGTGGATGCTTCTTCTCAAAATAAGCGTCGGCACTTTGACACATTTTTTCGAAATTATTACCTTGAATCAGGACGGATTGTATACTCTCCTGACTCGACAAGCAAGTTGCGACAATAAGTAAGCAGACTAAGGTGATAAGTTTCTTCACTCTGATGTGTTTCTGGGTAAAAATTTCAAAACTAAGTATTATAGAAATGAGAAGCCGATGCAAGGAAGACAATACCTATCAACTTCCTGCAGGAATAGATATGCTCTGACAAAAGGGGTTATAAAGTCAAAAAATAGTTGCCTTTCCGAAACAAAAGCAACACACGCTGCCCTGAGGAGGCTTTACTTCAAATTGAGTTGCCAAGAGACGCCAAAGCGGTCCTCTACAAATCCAAATTTCTGACTGAAGCCGTAGTTGTTTAATGGCATCATCTCTTTTCCTTTTTCAGAGAGTCTGGCATATAGGGTGTCGATTTGCTGGGCATCTACACATTCTACAAAATGGGATACTGCTGGGGTAAATCCCCACTCATGGATGGGGGGACTGTCACTACACATGAATAGACGGCCATTGAGTGTAAAGGTCGCGTGCATGATCGTACCTTCCTTGCCGGGACCTCCAGCACCCCAACGCTGTATGCTGACCACGGCTGAGTCATCAAACAAGTCCATATAAAAGTTCATAGCCTCTTCGGCGTCTTGATTCTGGAAGGTAAAGAAGGAAGCGATCTGACCTTGCATAGCATTTGTTTTTTCTGTGTTATGAGGCATCACCTCAGCCTCTTTATGATAACGACTGGCACAACCCATAAGCAATGGAGCCAAAAGAAGTATCGGGAGTAAGGATTTTATATTCTGGTACATCTATAAGTATGAAGCCTACTGGATAAGTCAACCCCTTATCCGTTCACCCAAAAGAGCGTTAATCCATTTTTGAGATCAGACCTTCATAATATCAACTTCCTTGGCATCCACAAGCTTGTTGATGTTGTCTACAAAGGCTTTGACTACAGACTCAACGGAGCCCTCAGTTTTTTTGCCTTCATCTTCTGGAAAGCCTTCCTTGACTTCTGACTTGATGACTTGCATGATCTTTTGTCTTTCGTTTCTTAGGCTGACCTTGGCTTCTTCGCCGAGTGCTTTGGCTTTTTTGACCATTTCTAGTCGGCGCTCCTCTGTCATCGGTGGGATAGATATTCTGATAAACTCACCATCATTCATAGGTGTCAGACCGATATTAGAGGCGAAGATAGCTTGCTCTATAGCTGGCAGTAGAGACTTCTCCCAGGCTTGTATCGAGATGGTCTTAGAGTCTGGCGTACCGAGATTGGCCACCTGAGCGAGTGGGGTCGGATTACCGTAATAGTCGACCATAATATCTTTGACGAGACTCGTGGAGGCCTTACCCGTTCTGACCTTGGTCAATTCTGATTTTAAGTGATCGATGGCGCCATCCATAGAAGTTTTGCCTTCAGAAATCGCTAATTGTATCATCTCACTCATAATGCTATTGCTTTGTTTTTTTTTATAAAAAGTTGGTGTTGCTCACGGCATCCACCATTAAGTTAACTTCCGTTGATTCCTGTTGGTTAACAATTTGTACCCGAAATATAAGAAAATAACCATTGCACTAAAGGCATTGGCCACATAGGTCATCGCTGCCCACCGCAATCCTTCCTTGGCGCCTTCTGTTTCCATACCATCTGCAATGACATCGGTATCGTCTAGCCACTTGAGGGCTCTGCTCGACGCATTGAACTCTACTGGGAGGGTCACCAAGGCAAATAAGGCCGTCACACCAAAGGTCGCCGCCAAGATCCCCAGCCCCCAATCGCTCGCAAAAAGATCTCCACCGATACCCAAGATCAAGGCAAAGAACAAGCCCTGCTGCACCTTGGTCGACAACTGAATAAAGGGGACCATAGCCGATCGCAGCCACATCGCCTTATAATTGGTCGCGTGCTGGATGGCGTGCCCACACTCATGTGCTGCCACTGCTGCTGCGGATACCGATCGGTACCCATAGACGGGTTCACTAAGGGCAATCGTTTTGGTCAGTGGGTTGTAGTGATCTGTCAATGACCCTTTTCTAGGAACGATCTTGACATCTTTGACACCATAGTAGTCGAGCATCGCCTGAGCCACTTCTCTACCTGACAAGCCTGTCACGATAGGCACCTGCGCATATTTACCGAAACTGGCCTTCAGCTTGCCGCTGATAAACATCCCTATGAGTGTCGTCACACCTATAATGGCTATATATCCGATCATACCTTTACTATTTTGACTACACGCATTTATCCGCTAGAAACAAGAACAGTCCATGTTGTACACATGAACTGTTCTCTATATGCTTAATTAGTGGTTGGGGTCTTAATCATTACCGACCATACGGAGCGCAAAGAATAAAAACATCGCCAATGCCATCAAGGCACTGCTCACGTAGGTCATGGCTGCCCACCATAAGGCTTCCTTGGCACCATCGTATTCTGCACCCTGCGTCGTACCTGTCTCATCTAGCCAAGCCAGAGCCCGCTTAGATGCATCAAACTCTACTGGTAGAGTCACCAAACTAAAGAGTGCCGTCACACCAAAGGTCGCCGCTAGGATTCCTGTCATCAACACTGGACTTACAAAGCCCGCTCCGATACCCATCATCATCCCCATCATCAGGAACTGCTGCGCCTTAGCCGAGAAATTAACTACTGGCACTAAGGCTGATCGCATACCGAGCATCGCATAAGAGGTGGCGTGCTGTACCGCGTGACCACACTCGTGTGCCGCTACAGCCGCAGCAGATATACTTCTACTCCCGTATACGGGCTCACTTAAGGCAATTGTTTTGGTCTGAGGATTGTAGTGATCTGTCAGAGATCCTTTGCCTGGCACCACTTGTACATCGTGTACACCATAGTGTGCCAGCATCGCCTCAGCGACTTCTTTGCCAGTCATCCCGCTACTCGTACCGTACTGACTGTACTTATTAAATACAGATTTGAGTTTGCCACTGAGCACCATCCCTGCTAAGGTGAATACTCCCATTATGACCATATAACCTATCATCGTCTTGTCTTTTTGATTTTTAAAATTAGTTATGTGTTTTCTTACTATCCTTTAAATTAATCTATCATCGCAAAACCTGTATACTTCTGCAGAACCTCAGGAATCTTAATGCCATCTGCAGTCTGGTTGTTCTCCAAGAGTGCCGCAATAATTCGGGCTAAGGCCAGTGCACTTCCATTTAAGGTATGTGCTAGGCGCTTTTTGCCGTCCTTATCTTTGAATCGCAGCTTGAGTCGGTTGGCTTGATATGTCTCAAAATTAGAGACAGAACTCACCTCCAACCAGCGCTTTTGGCCAGCAGAATAGACCTCTAGATCGTAAGTCAATGCTGATGTCGCACTGAGGTCTCCCCCACACAAACGCAATATCCTATAGGGTAGTTCCAATTTATCCAATAATCCTTCTACGTGGGCCACCATCGCATCTAGCGTCTCATAGGACTTATCGGGATGCTGAAATTGTACAATCTCCACCTTATCAAACTGGTGTACCCTATTGAGCCCCTTCACATCCGCCCCATAAGAGCCCGCTTCTCGTCTAAAACACTGGGTATAACCGGTCAATTTGATCGGAAAATCCGTTTCCTTGACGATGACATCTCTATATATATTGGTCACCGGCACCTCCGCTGTCGGGATTAGATAGAGATCATCTCTCTCCACATAGTACATCTGCCCATCTTTATCAGGCAACTGCCCGGTCGCTCGTGCAGAGGATTCATTGACCAGCAGTGGTGGTACTATCTCCTCATAGCCTGCTGCTGAGGCCTCATCTAAGAAGAAATTGATGAGTGCCCGTTGCAATCTAGAGCCCTTCCCTCTGAATACGGGAAAGCCTGCACCGGTGATCTTGACCCCGAGCTTCATATCGAGGATATTGTACTTGGTGGCCAGTTCCCAGTGTGGCAGCGCCTCTGCGCCTAGATCTGGCAGGTCCTCTCGCCAAGGCTTAGCGACCTCATTGTCCTCATCCGACTGTCCATTGGGTACAGAGCTGTGTGGGGCATTGGGGACATCTAGGAGCTTGGCTTCTAGCTGGGATTGAGACTCTGATAGCTTGGCCTCTGTCTCGGAAATCTTTGTTTTGAGGGTCTCTACCTTGGCCTTTGCGGCTGCGGCTTCCTCCTGCTTTCCGGACTTAAAGAGCTGCCCTATCTCCTTGGAAAGGCTGTTGCGCTCTGCGAGGTACGCATCATTTTCTGTCTGTAGCGCCTTACGCTGGTCATCTATCGTGATGATTTCATCCAAGATGACCAGTCTGTCACTGCCCCACCCTCTCTTGGCAAGTGCAGTAGCGATGGCGTCTTTGTCGGTTCTCAACCTGTGTAATTCTAGCATAGTGTCTGTATTGACAAATTTAGGGCACAAATATACGGTGGTTAGGTGGGACGCGGGGAGGGGGGTGTGTGGGGAGGGGGGAGTGCAGAGGTCAGAGTGCAGAGTTAAGAGTGCAGAGTGCTGATTGTGAGTGCAGAGTGCAGAGTTTGAGTGCAGAGTGCAGAGTTAAGAGTGCAGAGACTTCATCATTGATAAATGCTGACATGTAGGATATAGGGTACTTCGATTGCTTTTGTAAAGGTGGGGTACTAAGTGTATCTTAACGATGAGGTGATGCGTATGCCAACTCACAGACGGGTAGGTTGAGTTATAAAGTTGTTATGCAGAATCAGGACTCAAAAACCCAGATGTTTCATATATTGAAACTTTGTTGTATGTTTCAAATATCAAAACAGAACGCCAATATGACAAATACTGCAAGGTACTTGAAGACCTCGTCTTTAAGAACCGCAAGAAAGATAAAGATGAAATAGAACTATTAACATTGTTAATTGAAAAGTATGATGATGAAAACTATCCAACTCCAGAACTTGATCCAATAGAGCTCTTGAAATCACTTATGGACGAGCATAAAATGAAAGCTAATGTAAAGTCACAGTCACCATTCTTACTAAGCTATGACCCCATCATAGGCTACGCATACGCTGGGTACAGCAGATCCGTAAGTGTCTTTTCAACATAACTTTGAGATGGTGCAATTTTGTTTATATGCAAAGTATTACATTTACATGCCAATGACCAATAAGATCTCTCAATAGAAACAGAATAACTACAATGCATCTCTCATATACAAGTCTTAAGGATGAAGACCTCTTTATATTAACTGACTTCTCTTGTGACCAATCTCAAACACTTTTAGACCGTAATGATCTTTTTAAGGTCATTTGGTGTCAATCTGACTCAGTGATCCTGACCGTAGATGGTTATGAACTGCAGCTCTCATCAGACGAAGTGATTTTCTGCACGCCACTGAATATTGTCGAGATTAATGGTGAGATAGATGAAGTAGTTTCTGTTGTATTCAACAAAGAGTTTTTTTGTATCCAGACGCATGATGACCAAGTATCATGTCACGGTTTTCTATTCTTTGGATCATCAGAGCCTCAATTGATTAAGTTACTAGACCAGGATAGATCAGATTTTGGTCAACTCCTCGATATGGTCAGAAAAGATTTTGAAGTAAAAGATTACCTTCAGGGAGAAATGCTTAGATCCCTACTCAAAAGACTCTTGATCAAGGCAACTCGGATGGCTAAGATCAATCTTCCTGAACCTACAATCAATACTTCTCAACTCAATGTAATCCGGAACTACAATATCCTAGTAGAGAAGCACTTCAGAGAGTACCATACAGTACAAGACTATGCTAAGTTACTCTTCAAGTCACCAAAGACACTCTCTAATATCTTTCCAAAATATACTGATAAGTCACCCTTAATGGTTATCAACGAACGGATATTGCTTGAGGCAAAGCGTCTATTGATCTATTCAGATCTGACGACAAATGATATTGCATTGGACTTGGGATATAAAGATCCGAGTCACTTTTCAAAATTTTTCAAAAAACATAATGGATTAACTCCTACCAACTTCAGGAAAAACAAACTTGCAGTGGTCTAGAGAGCTTGTTTTTGATACATCAGGACAGATATACTATTCTTAGGGAAGAGTGTACATGATTTTAGAGTGATTACAGCGCCATCTTTGTAGTGTAATTATTTATATAACTCTCTAAATCTATTATCATGTTTTTTATCAAAACGTTTTTTACTACAATTTTAATCATAGTGGGTTTTGCCACTGTTCAAGCTCAAATAACTCAAATTAATCTAGAGCAAGTCCAAGGAGATTTCACTACAGAAAGTGTTGACTTATCCGAAGGTGATTACCAATTCAATATCTCTAATAATAATGTAGGTAAAGATGTTGGCTTCGTGCTTGTACCAGCAGGTAAGTATGATCAGACTGATCATATAAAGGCAGCCTATGTCACAGAAGTCGCGGGTAACAATAAGACATCTCAGACTGGTGTTGTCAATCTAACTCCTGGTACATATGAGTATTTCTGCCCAATGAATCCAACTCCTAAGCATACACTTACAGTACATCCAAATGTACAAACTATTAGACTCAATCAAGTAGAGGGAAAGTTCATAGAAGATGATATCAAGGTCAGAGCAGGTCAAGTACAATTTGAAGTTGCCAACGTAGATATTGATAGAGAAGTTGGCTTTGTATTAGTACCACAAGGTCAATATGATCAATCAAATCATATCAAATCTGCATATGTTACTTCACCAGTTGCCAAGGATAAATCTTCAAGAACTGGAATCGTAGATCTCGAACCTGGTGTATACGAATATTTCTGTCCACTTAATCCCACACCTAAGTATACACTCACTGTAGTAGAATAAAAAACAGCATATCGAAGTGATACTCCATAACTTCAGATGGAAGTTAGTAAGTGGAGTTCGATTATTCATACTGGAATCAAAGTGATAGAGATCTAATCTCTGTCACTTTTTTTTTGTAAGTAACATTCAATGAAGAGATTGTAAGTTCTTAATGCAAATTCAAAATTTTGTATGTCAACATTTAGAAACCACTCAGAGTTTAGCTCATTTTGTTTTCTGTAATTGACATGATATCGGTTAGATATGATGTGATAATATAATCTGTTAGGATTTTGAATACACTAGGTATTTCCAATATTATTTTGGCAAACCATCATATAGTTGCATTTATTCTCTTGTGAAACCACCAATATAAAAGGTATTGTTTTCCCTAATTGTCGCCATATGACAAATGATAAAATATAAATTCTTCTAGACAACCATCATCTCAATAGTTGAATAATAGGGGTAACAAAATAAAAATTAATATGCTTAAAACTTACAACACAATTATGCTGGGTTTATTCTTATTTGGAATTTTACTTCCAAGTGGTATAAATTCCCAAACCACACTTGAAGTCGATTTTGACGACTGTATTTCTAATTTCATTACTGGTACTAATTCCGACTTTACTGAATTTACAGCTGAGGTAACCGGAGTATCTCCAGATGGCTTGTCTCTAGAAGGAGGTCATCTCTATCGAGACAACCCTATGATTAACACACATTCGTGTACGCCTGGCGTGGCGGATAGTCCTGCGATGTGTGTCAGTTACTTGTCTGACTGTACGATTGACTTTGACAGCGAACGTGCTATTAGATTAGATGTAAAGCTAGATGGTAATCAAACTAATACTTTATCAAGTATTAGCTTTTTCCATATGGCACCTGCTAACTTTGACTGGATAGGAGGAGCATCGGGTCTTAATAATTTTGCCAAGTATTTTGGAGTTCAGATTCAAAATGATTCTGGAGAGATTCTCTATCAAGTTGATAGTCTTCCAACATTTCAAACATGGGAACAGTACAATCTTAGTTTGGATGGTCTCCAAGGATTTACTGTAGAAGATGAGACTACATTTGAAATAAAAGTAATTGCTTATTGTCCAATTGGTAATGGTGCAAATATTGCAGTATGGGATATGGATCAATTCGTAGCTATTGCTGATTGTACAGCTCAAGCCGCAACTCTGATTGGCGAAACTCAATCTTTCTGTGTGGGTGATGGTAACCCAGATAATATAGATTCTGATGCGATTACAGTGTCTGGAGGTTCTGATAACACACAATGGGTTGTTACTGATGAAGATGGTACAATATTGGGATTACCGCCTTCATTCGATGTTGTGGATTTTGATGGAGCTGGATCAGGACTTTGTAGAGTGTACCTTGTTTCATTACAAGATGATGTCGTTGGACTTGACATGGGAAATAACATTTTTGATGCTCAAGGATGTTATGGAGTTTCAAATGGAATTGATGTAGTGAGATCTGAAGTAAATGGAGGCGAATTATCAGGTGGACCATTTGAGTTCATCGTAGGCGATGGCGAGGCAGACCTCTTATCAGAAGCAGCAATCACAGTAACGAATACGAATGGAGAGAACTTCCAATGGGTGGTGACAGATGACGAAGGATATATCTTAGGTTTACCACCGACACTTGATGTAGTAGATGTCGAAGGAGCAGGCCCAGGAAACTGTCTAGTGTGGTACTTAGCATACAATGGTGAGATCACAGGAGCAGCGCCAGGAATGAATGCCAATGACCTTGAAGGATGCTTTGATCTGTCTAATCCAATCGAAGTAATCAGAACCAATGTCGATGGATGTCAAGCGAATGGAGGAGACTTGTTTGGTGGACCATTTGAG
>CALFUU010000067.1 GCA_937929835.1 uncultured Saprospiraceae bacterium
GAGAGGGAGTTTAGGAGGAAGCCAAATCAACATTAAGTGATAAAATTAAAATCTTATATGCAGCATAATACTATTGCTGTACGGATGGTCTACCCTATGAAAAAATACAGCTTCCATTCGTCATTATAAGTTATAAGTCAGCAAAAAGGAAATCAAAATATCGCTTCGAAACCTTGCAAACACTGGATACTTAACCTAAATTGCAATTAACCTATAGCTTAATTGCGAAAAGAAAGGCTTTTGTACTTCAAAAATCACCAAATGGCAACAAAGCCATCTGTATAGATAGTGAAAACGCTAAGGCCTTATTGAGATTCTTAAACAAAGACGAAAGACACAAAAAGAAATTTAGATACATCTCTGAGCTGATTCTTAGAGACATAAGGAACACTGAACTCTATGATAAAGAGAATATTAACAAGAGGTCAAAACAGGTGACAGCGATGAAATTCTTTAAAGGTCAAGAAAATGCAAGAATCTATTGCAAAGAGCAAAGAATTGACAATCAGCTATATGTTATTGTTTGTTGTGAATTACTCGAATCCAAAAAGTCTCAAGCGAACAACAAAACGATCAGGACAATAATTGATAAAATTTCAAACTATGAATATGAAATTGAAGAATGAATTTAAGGAAGCACTAAGATTCTCAAATGAAGAAGAGAAAATTGAGCACGACGCAAAAATATTGATGTTCAAGTTTTTATCCCTAATTGAAGATGAAATGACAAAAAGAGATATGAGCAAGAAAGAACTTGCAGCTCTTTTAAAGACATCGCCGAGTTATGTAACTCAATTATTCAGAGGTACTAAAACAATCAATCTGATTAAGTTAGCTCAGCTTCAAAAACTGTTCAATGTGGAGTTTGAAATCAAAACAAACAAAAGCTCAGAGAAATCTAACCAAAAATCACTAAGAGCTGCTAAAAATTCAAAAAAGAAATCATTAGCTATAGCGAGGTAAATACCATTATAAATTTCTGGTTATTTCAAAACAATCAATCAGTATAGCTCAGATATAGTTAAAATTGAAGTTATGGATCTCACAGGTCGAATATTGGCGATGAGTAAAGATGATCAATATGAATTAAACATCAAGCAGACAGGAGTGGCGTTTGTAAGTGTGATCTACGCAGATGGCAATAGAGTAAGCAAACAGGTTATTATAACAAAATAGATGTATGTATAAAATTCTATTTATGATATCATTCGCCTCTCTACTTTCAGGACAGTCTAGACAAGATTATGTATGGCTCTATTCCAATATTGAGGATCAATCGTATGGCTATGATTTCAATGATAAAAAGAATGATAACCCTATTCATTTTGTTGATGGAACTCCTTTTGATTTTGTAGGCAACAACGCTTCTATCTGCGACAAGGATGGCAACCTCTTATTTTACACCAATGGCTGTCGCGTAGCCAACAGTGACCACGAGATTATCGAGAATGGCAGTGATATCAACTATGGGGATTTCATCATACAGTACCGACAAGATACGTGTGAGCATTATCCTTCAGTAGAAGATATATTATTATTACCAGATCTGGCTCGCCCGGATCTGGGCTTCTATCTGATACATAAAAGAATAGAATTAGATGTACCCTTAAACTTTATGTCATTGAGGTTCTCCTATATAGATGGAGCTGCAAATGGCGGAAAAGGAGTATTATCGACCAAGAGTGAACCAATATTATCTGAAACTGAAGTTATGTATTCATACTTGACAGCAGTTCCCCACATAAATGGAAAAGATTGGTGGATACTACAACCAGACTATGAAGAGAATATTCATGTAATATTATTGAACGATTCTGGTTTTACCCAAACAAGTATTTTTAAAGTTCCTTCAAACTTTGTTTTAAGCACTTCTGGTTCAGGTATATCAAAATTTTCACCTGACGGCTCACGATTTGCTTTTTATAATGCTTATGACAATCTTCACTTGTTTGACTTTGATAGGGAATCAGGAGAGTTACATTCGCATCAATTCCTAAGAGTGCAACCTGTACCAGATAATCTTGCTTTTTTCTCTGCAATAGAGTGGTCATCTGACTCTAGATTTCTTTATATAAGTAGATTAGAAGAACTATGGCAATTAGATACTTGGGAAGATGATCTAGAAGATGGTCTAGATCTAATTGATACTTTTAACGGTGTCAACGACCCATTCGCCACTATCTTCTACCTGATGGCGCTAGCGCCAGACTGCAAAATCTATATGTGTAGTACCAGCAGCACCAACACCTACCATGTCATCAACAACCCAAATGGTAAAGGACAGGATTGTGATTTTGTCCAACAAGGCATCCAACTCCCATTTGTCTCTGCATCGGCAACAATGCCTAACTTTCCTCGCTTTCGAGTAGATGAAGAAGAAAAGTGTGATTCTAATATCACTTCCATATTTGGAGACGATATTTTCTGGCGAAAAGACCTCAGTACCTTCCCTAACCCCTTCCGCAATAATATAACAGTTGACCTACCTGTCGATCGGCGCGGAGTCATTTACTTATTCGATATGCAAGGCCAGATTATTTATGAGCAGAGAGTTGCGTCTAGCTCCGAGTCAGTGGATCTGGATATGTCTAAGTTCCCAATTGGAACTTATTCTATAGAGTTTATTCCGGAGGATAATACGGAGAGGCGTATATGGACAAGCAAGGTGGTCAAAGTGGAGTAAGATGCTCATTCGGTGTCCTTCTCTAGATAATAAAAGAATAAGATTCTACTTGTCTTCGAACAATTGTAAGGATATACTATAGAAGAAGATGTCTCCGCAAGGTCGACAGGTAAAGAGAGGGGCGACTTAGAAAAAACTGCTTGCCTTCATACTAAACCCACTTTCCATTTTGAGCAACCACAGGGAGTCGAGAAATCTAGCTCTACTTGTCTGAGAACATTTGTAAGGATTTACTATAGAACAAGATGTCTCCGCAGGGTCGACATGTAAAGAAAGGGGTGACTTAGAAAAAACTGCTAGCTTTCATACTAAACCCTTTTCCATTTCGAGCGACCGAAGGGAGTCGAGAAATCTAGTTTTAGTCATCTCAGAAATATCAATGGGAAGACATCTTAACAAAAAGCTCCTTCAAGGTTGACACAAGTGAACGTGCTTCGACTTACAACTTCAAATCAGGTATGCCTCTAACGTTACTTCCAAATCCTCCCCTGGCCTATATTGCACAGCTGGCATCCCACAAGCGATACTCGCCGCAACATTGTCAGGATTGTCATCAATAAATAGACACTCTTCTGGCGTCAAGTCATAGCGCTCAAATAGAATCTGATAGATTTTAGGATCAGGTTTGATGCACTGTTCTGTTCCTGATACGACCACGCCTTCAAACCAACTCAGAAAATCATAATGCTTTTGTGCGATGGGATAGGTCTCGGCAGACCAGTTAGTCAGGGCGAGGATTCTATATTTCTGGGATTGTATCAAGCGATCAAGAACATCAACGTTGGCTTGGATGGGGCCGCCGAGCATTTCTTCCCAGCGACCATAGTAGGCCGCGATTTGCTCTGTCCACTCTGGATACTGTGCCGTAAGCACTTGCGTTGCTTCTGCTAGTGATCGGCCAGCATCTTGCTGGACATTCCACTCCATAGTACAGATGTTCTGGAGAAAGGCTTCAACTTCTGCTTCTGTCTCAAAGATGGTCCTAAAGACGTACTTAGGATTCCAATCTATGAGTACACCGCCCAGATCAAAAATGATGTTCTTGATCGTCGACACTTACGCTTTGATTTCTATAGAGATGATATCATCTCCCATTCTGATGTCATTGACAACGGATTGATCGGCTTCTGAGTGCACACGACCAAATACAGAGTGATTGCCATCCAACCAAGGTGTCTCCACATGGGTGATAAAAAACTGACTGCCATTGGTGCCCGGACCAGCATTGGCCATAGAGAGTACACCTGGTGTGTCGTGCTTGAGATCTGGATGAAACTCATCATCAAAATTGTAACCTGGACCACCTGTTCCTCTTCCCATAGGACAGCCGCCTTGCACCATAAAATCTGGTATGACTCTATGGAAGACCAAACCGTCATAGTAGCCCGCCTTAGCCAACTCTAAAAAGTTGGTCACCGTCTTAGGCGTCTTGGTAGCGAAGAGCGTGATATTGATATCACCTTTCCGTGTTTTCATAACGATATCGATATCCTTATCAAAGGAGGCATTTTCCATCGCCATATTGATGAGCGCCGGATCTATTTTTTCTATTGCTGACATTATTTATTTTTTAAATGATAATTCTTGTTTGAAATTTTATTGCAAAGCACACTACCCAGCTGCCTCATAAGAAGCCTTAAGCCAATCTATTAATTCTCTATCAACCTGCTCTATATCTGTGACGCGTACACGATGGCTGGCCATAGAGTTAAAGCTACCTGACATCTCGAGCCTATCTGTAGTTTCTGCTTTCTTGTGACAGATCCCTACATCGAGTCGCGTCTTGGTAGAGGGTTGGATCAAGCCGAACTGCTTTTTTCTTCTCAGAGATACATAGGCTTTCTTAGGAGCTATCTCTACATCAGGACCAAAAGCCGATACTGCCTCAATCAGCTTATCATAGATAGGTTTCAGGTCAGCTTTCTTAGCATACTGACTGTCAATAAGCTCTGCTGCCTTATCGACGGAAGTATCCTTAGAAGGCAATCCCGACTTGGCCGTATGGACAATGAGATTGGCATAGCCGTGGGTGAGGCCGTACTCGGCTTTCAGGTGCTTGACCTTTTCCATATGCTTCTCCAGTCCAGAAGCATTGACTCTCGCAACCCACTCGTCAAGTTTGACACCCGTAGACTCTTCGAGATTATGGACCATCTTATCTATCATAAGGAGCGCTTGTAAGGCGAAAGTAGCAAAAAAAGAAAATCAAGCATATGAATAAAATTTATTCGATGTTTGAACTTTAATGTTCCAACATCGTTATAGTCCTCGTATGAGACTGGAAGAAGCTTTAAAACAAACAAAACCCTTTGAATCTAACTACCAGCGTGCTTTGGTCAATTTGATCTTTACCAGTAACTGTGTATCAGCCCAAATGAAGCTATTTCTCAAAGACTACGATATTACCACTAAGCAATACAACATACTACGCATACTCAATGGTGCCCATAAGCCAGTCAGCATAGCCTTTATACGGGATAGACTGCTAGACAAGGTATCAGATGTATCTCGCATAGTAGATAGAATGACCAATCAAGGTCTTGTAATCAAAAGACCTTCTGAAGTAGACAAGCGACTTGTAGACATTATTCTCTCCCCTACTGGCAAAGAACGATTACATACTGTAATGAGCAGTGTAGATATGATCGATGGTATAATGAAAAATTTAAGCACTCAAGAAGTAGAAACACTTAATAGGCTTCTAGACAAAATTCGTGCTTAAACTCAAAACAAAATTTTTATCAAATTATTCAACCACACATTTAAAATTAGAAATGAAAAATTTATTTAGCTTACTTCTAGTAACGGCAATCTTAGGATTTTTTGCCTCTTGTCAAAATGCTCCTAAGGGCGCTGAAGCGATGACAGATGCTGCAAAGAAAGTCGCTGCTCCAGCGATGGCTGCAAAAACATACAAAGTAAACGGTGCTGCATCTAAGGTCAACTGGACCGGCACAAAAGTAACGGGTTCACACACGGGAACATTCAACATCAATTCTGGTACAGTGCAGACCAAAGATGGAAAAGTAGTAGGTGGCAACTTCAATATTGACATCAACAGTATGATGTGCACAGATCTAGAAGCAGGAAAAGGGAAAGAGAAACTAGAAGGACACCTCAAAAGTGCTGACTTCTTTGACACGGCTGCGCACCCCAACAGTACTTTTGCAATTACATCTGTAGCTAACGGCAATGTAACTGGAAACCTGACACTCAAAGGTGTAACAAAGTCTATTACATTCCCAGCAACAATCAATGTTACCGATAGCGGCGTCTCAGTTATGACTAATGACTTTACAATCAACAGAACTGACTTCGGTATGAAGTACGGATCTGCAAGCTTCTTTGACGATCTCAAAGACAAAGCGATCAACGATGCTGTTGGTCTTAAAGTGATGCTTAAAGCGAGCTAGTTAGACTCGGTCACTCAATAAAAAAAGCCATCCTCAATATTTTGAGGGTGGCTTTTTTTTTATGGCTTTATTATTATTAAAGTCTCTTGAAAGGTTTCGCCCTTTTGAGTGAGCACCTCTAATTGATAGTGACCATCCGCTATGTGACTGACATCTAGATGAGCACTGGACCCTGAAGCTATTATACGACCACTTAAATCAATCAATCTAAGTGATTTTATATCTATACTTTGAGAACTTGAAACAAAAATGGAAGCGTGCGCAGGATTAGGAATTATCTTAATCCTTTGTTCTTGTTGATCTTCAGTAGAAACAGAATTAGCATAGTGCAGATTATCTAGTAATTGAGAATCAAAGTTGAATAAATTATTGGGATTGTCATCTCCAGTCAAGGTCATAAACCTAAATTCTATAGGACCAACATAATTAGGAGGAAGTGCTATCTGGTGGTTAACTAGAGCACCCTCTTCTTGATCATAGATATAGGCCTTCTGATCTGTGTCTGTTCCCCAACGGACTTCTAATGCACTAGACAGAGGCGAAGGGTGTTCTATATTATCATTTCTAAATTGCACCAAATTAAAATTAAGCGTAGGATGATCTTCATCTCTAAGGTCTGCGCAAGCCGTTAAAGCAGAAGCGATTCCACTAAAGAAGTCTACTTCTCCAGTAAAGTTATCCTCCGGCTCTGCGCACAGCACCTCATCACTAGTATCAAAAATCCCAGTCGCCCAATAGTAACTGTCTTGTTGATAACTGGCGACTGTAACAGGAGAAGCAGTCGCAGTCTCAAGTCCTAAACCCTCAAAAACAGCCGCCGCATTATCAAATCCGTTAAAGTAATCTCTAAATGATGTAGCAATAACTGAAAAGTCCTCGCGAGCAGAATTATTATTAGGATTAGGATCAACAGCATATTCTACGATAGCCTCCATCTCAAATCGTGTAGACGCTTCGACTGCTCGGGTCCTAACAAAAGAAATTCTTCCATTCGGTATTATGCGCTCCGTCAATACGATGTCTTCTTCTATTATTATCTCTCCTGTACTTGTATTACGTATTATGACAGCAACCTCAGTTCCAATATCGATAGTCTCGCAACTCCGATTGATCAATAAAAACTCTATATCTGCTTCAGTCTCAAAGCAATCCACAACTGTCGGATTAATAGAGATACTGATATCATTTTCTACAAACTCTGTCGTAGAGATAAAATCATCTTCTTCATTATTACTCTCTACATCATCCTCAGAATAGTTCAAAACATAATTGAGCACAGCAAATCGCTCCTCAGCTACATAGACAGTATCTAATTCAACTCTGAGTGTCTCTCCGACTAGGATAGAATCTGTAATCGCAATTTCTGTAATGAATTCGCCTACCCCAAAGCCTTCTGTGATAACGACTGTCGCATTTCGGTTTTCTGCATAATCAAAAGCCCCAACATTGGTAATCTCAAAATAAGTTGACACTGCATTGCCAAAACCGCAATTGGTATAGAAGCCATCGGAATCGATACTAAGGTCATTAACATCGCCCAGAAAAGTTGGCAATCCTACATAACCCCACGCGGCGATCAAGTTATCAATAGCTGCACTGTCGCCATCCCACCACTCATCAGCAGCGATAAGAGAAGCCTGATAGTAGTCATTATAAGTAGAGCTTGGCGTCAAGTAATTTCTATTGACGTGAAAAAGAAATTTTGCCGCCTCCAACTTGCCCAGACCTTCTACACTGTAAACCTCTCCAAGTTCATTAGCACCTTGACGACCATCTGACAAGAGTACGTAGAGGAGGTTGCCGATAGAGCTATTGGTATGTACATCAGCACCATCCACCCAGAATTCTCCCTTATAAAGTGCGGGGTGTTCTTTCACCTTTGGGTTATCCATCACACGAAAGGGTTCTTCATCTTCATTTAGAATAAAGGAATTCAAATTCCAAGAGAAATTTTCTTCATCCTCAAGGAACTCCATAACATGACCTATAACATCTGCAAAACTTTCATTGATGGCACCCGACTCGTCAGCATATATCAAGTCAGAACTAAAGTCTATTATCCCATGCATAAACTCGTGGGCCACAACCTCCATCGTCGCCAAAGGACCATTGTTGCAATTTCCATTACCTATCCAAGCGGTATCGCCATTCCAAAAGGCATTAACAAAATCCTCTTGCCCCCTAGCAAAAACACCTACCTTAAATGAGGCGTTCTGACCATCCAAGCCCTGCCAGTCGAAGTGTTCCTGCAGCGCATCATATAACTTGGTCGTACAGAAATGCGCATCCATTGCCCCTTTCAAGTATCCATCATTATCTGTATCAAAATCCCGTGTGGTACTTGTAAAAAAAGTATTGTCAAAATCAATTACACCCTGGCCATCTATACCACGCGTCTCATCAAAGAGGACGTAATTATTTGCCGCAGTGGAATCTACTATCAACTCCTGAGTCCCATAATAACGCGTCTGACATTGACCCGGAACGCCTAAGGTGTGAAAGAGCTCGACCTTATGAAGGATCTCACCAGTATGCGCATCTATAAAATACTGTTGTCCATCCAGGGGCTCTGCGCTATACAAATCCATTCTATAGACCAACTTGTGGATACCCGTCGTCCGCGTTAAGCCCTTGTCTATGATACATAGTTGAGGGCTAGGCTTCTCTTTACTAACACCAGCTCTGCTGCTATCTACTTCCCACGGGTAATACTTGGAGCCCATATCTTGCTTGGCAATTTCTATGGATTCTTCGATGGTGAGGGCTGGGTGGATATCTACGTCTAACCTAGGCGCAAATGAGCCATTGGCAGAGCGCACGAGACCATCCTTAGCGTGTAGGATATAAGCCATTCCGTAGACGGGCAGACCTTTGTGATGCTGCGTGTACTTATAGTGGATATAATCATTGAGACCAGCTGTCTCCTGTTGCAAAATCATATGATCAGCCTGTCCTAATCCCATCTTACTACCGTACTCAGAAAAAAAATCGGATGGACCGACTGGCTTATCCAGCGAGGAGAGCAGTCGATACTCTTGTGTGCTAGGATACTTGATTGTCTTCTGAGCAAAGGTTGTCGTCAGAATTGCTATGTAGAAGCAGATGGAAAGCAATACTCTAGTCATAAGGAGACGTCGTTTTTTGATTGATAAAGTCAGCTTTAAGATGCCTATTAAATCATCAATTCCCTAGAATATCTGCTTGTTTTGTACCTATTGTCGTCTTAACCTAATCCTAGCAGCATAGGGCTGTGATCTGACAAACCTTCCTCTCGCCAGCTGTGGAGGTAGGCACACTTTGTTGTGATGGGGAGTAGGCTCTGCTCTACGTAGGTGTGATCATAGCGATATCCATTCCCTTGATGCGAAAACCAAGAGTACTCTCTGACGGAGCCATGCAAGTGCCTGAATGCATCTTTATAGCCTTGCTTTTGGAGTGCTAGCAGTTTGTCCTCATACCAAAATGACTTTCCTGCTTGGTCGACCCCATTGATACCAGAATTAAAATCTCCAACAAGAATGCAGGGTTTATCTCGTCGTGTGTACTCTAAGAGAAAATCGAAAAGGAGATGCTTTTTCTTATGTGGCAGATACATCCCTACCACTGTAAAAGCATCAAACTCTGAGGCCAAGACATTGTGTGGATAGGTCTCATCACTGTGCGGAAACAAATATTGATCACAAGGCAACTTGGAGAATATAGCTGCACTGTTTTGCTTGATGGGTGCCGGTGTGACATGTTGAAATCTATAGCCCGCTTGCAATAAGCCTGATCGGATCTTTAATCCAGAGATATTATTTTGGTATTCTGACAGAACGATGATTTCAGGCTTGGCTGTTGTCAATGCACTCAAGATCTTAGAGATGCGAGTGCCACCGCCCTGCCGTATATTCCAAGATAGTATTGATAGCATCTCTCTGACTTTAAAAAAATATTGGTGACTCAATTAAACGGTAAATCCACTCGATTGGTCGATAAGATTTCTGCTGTAATCTGTTATGTTCTACTATTGAGGAAAGTAATTCGAATTTGTAAAGTATTAGTTGGTTGATTAAGCTCGATTTCAGTTAGTTGAGCTTGCTTAAAATTAGAGTATCTCAGTCCTAGCTATAAACTGAAACTCTCTGATTTGACGAAGATGGACAAGCCTAATTGTCCATCTTTTTTTTAAGCACCCTTGGCCTTGGCTTCGGCAATACTTTTCTTAAGGGCAGCCATAATATCTACAACTGGTGTATCCGATTCTTCTTCTCCTATCGACACGACTTGCTTACCATCCACTTTTGATTGGACCAGCTCTTTGAGTGCATTCTTATACTTATCCTCAAAGACGATGTCCTCAAAAGACTTGGTCAGAGAGGTGACCAAAGTTTCAGCAAGTTGTAGCTGCGCCTCGTCGACTTCTGTCTCCATGAGATCTGGTACATTAGACATCTTTCTCAATTCTTCTGGATAACGCAACTTGTACATCAATAAGCCGCCCTTATGCTCTGTTAAGAGGACAACATCTTCCTTATCTCTCAGGCTGATCTTTCCTACTCCAGCCTTTCCAGAATTCTTAAGTGTCGTTGTAAAGAGATTAAATGTCTTAGACGCAACCTCTCCACTCGGCCCCACAAAATAGACTGTCTCAAATCTCGTAGGATGGACTTCATTGATATCTACAAAAGCTTCAATGTCGATAGCCTTTGATGATTTTATTTTAATCTTTTCAAAGTCCGTCTTTTCCATTATGACAAACTGATCTGGCTCGTATTCATAGCCCTTCACGATATCGCCATAGGGTACCACTTCATTACAAGACTTGCAGACCTTAGAGTAGCCTATAGGGCCATTGTCTTCTTTGTGCAATTGCTTAAACTTGATGGTCTCCTTTGCATTGACAGCACTGAAGATCTGAATGGGTATCGTTACCAAAGAGAATCTTATATGTCCTTTCCAAATTGATCTCATAACAGTTATAATTTTATAGGTCGCCTTCTACGAGTCGCTGAAAGACAGGTTCTCTGTAGACGCCTGATGAAGCGAGTGAGGCGTATTGTACCTCGCAGATAAGTATGGGGCTCATCCACACAGAGTTGCTGTCGTCATCCGTTTTGTCCTTAAAAGGCTTGATGTCAACAATATGATCTTGAAACTTTTCCAACAAGAATCGCATCTTTTCTGCATCAAATCCAGTGCCGACTTTACCCATATAAGTTAAATTCTCGTTTTCATCCTTTTTTACGAGGTGTAAAGCCCCGAAAAGTGCAGATCTATCGCCTTCTCCTTTAGAATAGCCTACGATGTAGCACGTCTCCGTACTTCTGTGCTTAACCTTTAGCCAGACATCGCTGCGTTGTCCTATATGATAAGCGGCGTTCTTATCCTTAGCCATCACGCCTTCAAGTTCCATTTGCTTTGTCGCTGCAAAGAGGCCAGGGCCATCCTTTATGGCTTCACTGAGTTTATAAGACGTACCCTTTTTAAGAGCAGTCCCTAGCCAGGCTTGGCGTCTGTAGAGCGGCTCCTTTATTATCGACTTACCATCGATAGAGAGGCAATCATAGAGATAACAAACGACAGGATATCGCTTCATAACAGCATCTATAGACGTCGCCCCCTGCGTATGCATACGCGAGATGACATTGCTGAACATCGGCCGCCCCTGCTCATCCAAGACGACAATCTCTCCATCAAAGATGCCGTCTTCTACATAGAAGCTTTTTCTATCCTGTAACTCCGGAAATTGCTTGGTGATGTCCCTACCGCTCCTAGAGTAGATGGTTACTTTTTCTGTATCTAGATGCACTATCGTGCGGATGCCATCCCACTTTATCTCATAGATGTATTTTGTATCTGTCGGGATTGCTTTAGTGACACCTGCCAGCATCGGCTTGAGTGGTAGTGTTATCTGTGTATCTTCTGGCTGCTTATATAATTCTATGAGCCACTGATTATCTCTGGTTCTAAATAAATTATAGGTCCTATTAAATCCTGGTGCACTCAGCACAAACTTATACTTCTTGTCGCTCTTTTCTATCCACGTAAATGTGCCTTTGACCCAGACCCACATAGAGCCAGCACCATACTGCCCCTTGGGTATGACACCTTCAAAGGTGAGATACTTAAGTGGATGATCTTCTGTCCTTATCGCCATACGCTTGACACCCATAGTATGTGGTAGCCCCTTCGGTATGGCCCAACTCAGCAGCACGCCATCCTTCTCTAAACGCAGATCGTAGTGGAGGTTCTGGGCATCGTGCAACTGGATACAAAATTGATTGCCCTGAGATGGTACAGGAACAAGACCTGGCTCTGGCGTGCTGTCCATATCTCTTTTGGAGAGATACGTTTTTAATTTTTCTTCTACCTCAGGAGATACGGTTACAGGCGTACTAGACAGGCTATGGAGCGGGGTGGCCTGCTCATAAAAATCTGCCCAGACATCTCCATTCTCTTGGAGATAGTCTTGATAATTTCTGATGTGGATGTCCTTAGAACTTTTAAGACTTTCTACTTGCGTCCAGGTTACTGGAAAAGAAATCGGTGCGCCTGCTTTGCCTCTTAGACTGTAGGCCGCTACTGTTGTATGTGCTTTGTGATTTCTAAAAATATCTATCAGAGTCTTGGTCCCCCGCTTCTCCTTATTCATTGCCAATGTGCAGGTTGTCGGGTTCTGCTTGACGAAGAGTTTGGCGAGAGACTTGGTTGCTGTGACCATTTCTTCGTGCCCATAATTTTTGAGTATGGGGACATAGATATGTAGGCCCTTGCTGCCCGAGGTTTTTACAAAAGTGTTGTAGCCTTGATTTTCGAGAAACTCTCTCAGACTCAGCGCAATCTCTTTGACGACTTCAAAATCTCCATTGACTGGAGGGTCGAGATCAAATATAAAATGATCAGGGTGATCGGGTGCATCGGTAGTCAACTGCATAGGGTGCAGCTCGAGTGCAGCGAGATTGGCCAGCCAAGCGACTGTGGGTACGTCTTGTGCGACGAGATAATTGATCGTCTCCTCACTGTGAGATATACCATAGCTATCTATCCAGTCTGGAGTCCAATCGGGTTTGGACTTGGCATAAAACTGTGTCTTCCCGATGCCATCTGGATAGCGAATCAGGGTGAGCGGGCGGCCTTTGATGTACTTCAGCAAGTAAGGTGCCACGGAGATATAATACTGAATGACCTCAGCCTTGGGTATGCCGACCTTAGGATAGATCAGCTTATCGAGATTACTCAGTTTGAGTTTTCTGCCTTCGACTTCGGTATGTACGTATTTGGTGGGCAAGCCTTATCTGGGGTTTTTAGATATAATATAAGGCAAAAATGATGCTGAATGCTCAAGAGCTCTGAGTCATTTTATATGAATTTGCACGGTAGAGTAGAAAAATTTATATAAATTTTCCGATTACAGTAGAAATTGTAATAGAAAATATCCAGTTTTATAAGATATTTCGGTTAGAGTAGAAAAAACTATATAAATATTACGGTTCAAATAGACGTTTTTATGATTTCTAGAAAGATAGCTGCATTCATCAACAAGAGATTGAGCGACCGCAAAGTCCTCATACTCTTAGGACCAAGGCAAGTAGGCAAAACTACTCTCCTCAAAGATCTGACCGCAGACCAGCCGCATCTATGGCTCAATGGTGATGACCCCGATATAAGACAGCAACTTAGCAATCAAAGTACAGCCGCCCTCAGAAAACTAGTCGGCGACAACAAATTGATCATTATAGACGAAGCCCAACGGATCATCAACATAGGCCTGACCCTCAAGCAGATACACGACAACATCGATGGGGTCAAGGTCATCGCCACTGGCTCCTCCGCACTTGATCTTGCCAACGAAGTCAATGAGCCCCTCACAGGTAGAAAATGGGAGTATCTACTCTACCCCATCAGCGCAGCAGAAATGGTACAGCATACGAGCGAACTGGAAGAAAAAAGAGTGCTCCATCACAGATTGATCTACGGTATGTATCCTGATGTCATCAACAATCCTGGAGACGAAAAAGCCCTACTGAGTCAATTAGCCGATAGCTATCTCTATAAGGATCTACTGACATGGGGAGATATCAAAAAGCCACAGAAACTAGAAACGCTAACCCAAGCCCTCGCCTTTCAGATGGGTAATGAAGTATCCAATAACGAGCTAGGGCAACTAACAGGTCTCAATAGTGAAACTGTAGAACGGTACATCTACTTACTAGAAAAAGCCTTTGTCATATTTAGGCTTCCGTCCCTCTCTAGAAATCTGAGAAACGAACTCAAAAAGAGAAAAAAAATCTACTTCTACGACAACGGTATCCGCAATGCCATTATCAAAAACTGGAAGCCAGTAGGATTAAGAAATGACATCGGCCAGCTCTGGGAAAACTATCTCATCGTCGAGCGCATAAAGCAAAAATCTTACACTGAAGTGACCTCCAACGATTTTTTCTGGCGGACCCATGCACAGCAAGAGATCGACTTTATCGAAGACAGAGATGGCGTACTACACGCCTATGAATTCAAATGGAATCCTAAGCGCAAGGCGAAGTGGAGTAAAACTTTTACGAGGGCCTATCCAGAGCACAGGCTTATGGCTGTCCATCAGGACAACTACTTAGATTTTATTTACGACCGTTAAGCGTGTAGGGCAGAGGCTTCTACTTTTTGGGCGATCCACTCATAAGTCTTTTGCATACCTACTCTTAGGGGTTCTGATGGGGCCCAGCCCATTTTGGCAGCGTAGAGCTTGTTGTCAGATCTACGACCGCGTACACCAATGGGACACTTGAATCCATATTTGGCTTCAAAAGCTGCGCCCTCAAGATTTTGGATACCTACAGACTTACCGGAAATATCTATGGCCATCTGTGCCAGTTGATTGATGCTGACCATTTCTTCAGAACCAATATTGACAGGTCCCATAAAGTCATCTTGCCTAACAAATCTGAGTACAGCATCTAAGCAATCATCTATATAAAGAAATGAACGTGTCTGCTTACCATCGCCCCATACTTCTACATTCTCAGAAATACCTGCTTCTGCGACCTTTCTACACATCGCGGCTGGCGCTTTTTCTTTTCCTCCTGTCCAGGTTCCCATAGGACCAAAAATATTGTGAAACCTAGCGACTCGTACATCGAGATTATAATTGCGCTTAAAGGCCAAAAACAACCTTTCGCTAAACAACTTTTCCCAGCCATACTCTGAATCAGGATCTGCAGGATAGGCAGAAGATTCTTCACAATTAGGATTATCTGGATCTAGTTGATTATGCTCTGGATATATGCAGGCAGAAGAAGAATAGAATATTCTCTTCACACCTTTTAGTGAAGCTTCGTGTGCTACATTAAGATTGATAAGGGCTGAGTTGTGCATCACATTGGCATCATTCTCCCCAGTAAATATATATCCTGCGCCACCCATATCAGCTGCCAACTGATAGACCTCATCAAAACTAGAATCTTTCTCTCCATCTGCTTGCCCAGGTGCACTCATTATAGAGGCTACCAACGATGGATCTCTGAGATCTCCTGAAATGTACTCATCACAGATCTTGTCGTGATCCCAAAAATCGTGTTGAGCCTTTACATCTACAATACGAACCCAAGAACCTTCTTCTTTGAGTCTTTTTCCTAGGTGGCCACCTATAAATCCGCCACCGCCGAGTATCAATATCTGTTTCATGTCCGAAATATACATATAATTAATTTATATGTGTTGCAGATTGAATGATAAGTTGTTAAGGTGATAACCCGAGCACCTGGGCTAAGGCCATAATGCGTATTATAGTAGACCTTACCTGCTGGACATATAAATGATCGCTACTAAGAACCACCAGCACTAAGACCAACACTAGGCGGATGTAATTTTGGCATCATAGACGGAGTAGGTATCACGTCTTTGATTCAAGAAATCCATCGGGGAGTAATTTTTTTATAACATCGTGTCCGTCCTATGAGGGACCCCATCTCATTAACCGATGACATCTCCTCTTTCAACTAGGCTATAGACTTAGGTCTATCAAAACAATTATGTCCATTATAAGGTCAGTTATAACCTGACGAATTTTTCCACCAATTGCTTATTAGATTTGGTCTGTACTTTGAGCAGGTAGTACCCACTCTCTATATTTCTAAGATCAACAGTTCTGAGATTATTATTTTCTCTCATTGACGTCACAAATTTTCCAGTTATATCAATAATATGATAGCTCTTAATCTCTTCTGTACAGCTTATAAAAAGTACATCACCTACTGGATTAGGATACACTTCTAGAGCTACATCCTCTTCACCTGGATCGTCTGTACTGACATTTCCCGTAATCGTAAAATTATCCATTAAGACTGCATCAAAGGCCAAATCATTTCCAAAATCAGATCCAGTCTGAGTCAAAAATTTCATATCAAGAACGCCTTTAAAATTAGCAGGCAACTGTATTCTTTGATTGACAATTTCAGCTTCAGGTTGTATATAAATATAACTTTCCCTTGTATCCTCTCCCGTCAGCGTTAGTTGAGTGGAACTGCTTTCCTCTGAAGCGAAATCCATTTCGTCATTACGATATTGCGTCAGATCAAATGCCAGCAACGGCGAATCCATAGATTCTAAATCCAAA
>CALFUU010000068.1 GCA_937929835.1 uncultured Saprospiraceae bacterium
AAGGGTGATGTAGAATGCGAAGATTTTATAATCGCACATATTTCTGAATACGATCCTCAGTTTTCTAATGGCTATTTATTTTGTAAGGAGACTAAGATGAGGGCTATTGTTTCAAAAAAAATTGCTGAAGCACAGTATAGACTTCTTGAGTCTAATCCAAATTTTTTTAAATGCGTAGAAGGAATTCATAGTTATTATTGTCCTGGTAATAATTTAACAATGGATCTGATTGATGGTATTCGCTTACTCAATAATATGAGCATTGATGGTACTGAGTTTTTTACTGAAGAACTACCTAGATCTGGAGATACGAATCACTGCGGCTGTGATAGTGCTCTTGCTTTTTTTAATTCTCTACGTAGGCATATAGAAATGGGTAATGTAGATTTAAGGCCTTATTTGAATCAACCTAATTCTAAGTAGTAAATGATAAAACGATTTTTCACGATCCCTTTTCTTGACCCAAAGTATAACCTACTAATAATCGGTTTGTGTATGCTAAGTGGGTTATCCTCTTGTTTAGTGATTAAATGTGAAAGGTCGCATATTGGAAACAGTAAGGAACAATTTTTAAATGTAAAGCCAAAGATGGATTCCTTATTCGCTAATTACGGTAACAATCCTGAGGCTTGTATCCAAGTGCTAGATCTTGCTAGTTATTCTGAAGACTATTTGCCGGATGGTAATCTATATAGGGATTTAGAGCGGTTAGAATATCTCTATGAATATGGCAATATACTCGAATGTGTCGGTGATGAAATTAAGTTAGGGAATAAGAAAGCTGAATCTGTTATGATTCAATACCTAACGAAATACTATAATTCTATTGACGAAAAGGGATTTTATGATGTTCGTAATTTATCTCTTTTTGCCATTTTGTGGGATATGAAAGATAGTGCTGTGTTGCCTTTAATCGAGAAAATGGCTTTAGATAATTCAGATCCAAAGAATCAATCAAATGATGAAGTTTTTGGCGATCCAGATTTAGTCGTAACGGGTCAGTTGTTGTCCTTGGCAAGAATCAAAAGTATCGATGGCCTGACTTCCTTTTCTGAAGTTTTTGGGGAGGCATACCATAGCTATACAAATTCAGATACGAACTGCAGTCGAGTTGATAGATGGAAAAAGGTTGTATTGCCTATACTGAATGAGGCTATAGAATCCAATACTATCGAGTATTTAGATTCAGGTTTTAGTGGTGATTTCAATCCTTACTTGCGTATGAGTGATTCTTGTAGATGATTATAGCATTGTCAGTTTCTAGTAGTATACTTAGTCTTAGTATCACTTATTTACCAAAAATATCATCTGCTACTAGATGTATATCTACCGACGAGTTATTAAGCGACGTCTCCGCTAATCCATTTACAGTAATCACTGTATTAAATAGGGCTTTTTTACTTTTAGTCTTTTCTCGGAATACCGCTCTTTTTCTCTCTAGATCAGAAAAGTCTTTTGGTTTTAATTGGAATTCTGTTTTGTAAAATTTTATCTCGCAGAGGTTGATGCTGTCATCAGCTCTGTCAATAACGAGGTCTATCTGCGCTCCTCGCTCATCCTTACTTCCAGAGCTGTAAAATGAATATGCGTCTGCTGCCAATCCACCTAGTTGTATAGCACCAAGTATTTGTCTATAGTATTTGATGCAGAGGTTTTCGAAGGCAAATCCTGCCCAAGCAAGATACTCAGGCTTGTTCTGATAACTCAGCCAAGACTTTATCGGTGTCCCTTCTATAAACTTTAAATAGAATAGTGAGTACTCATCAACCAGTCTATAGAGAGAGTCTCTTTTTTTCTTTCCATACGGGGTGAGTCGAATGATGAAGTCTGTGTCTTCCAGTTCTTGCAGTAGTTTTGTAAGTGCGCCACCGTTTTTTATCCCAGAGGAGGATGAAATTTCTTTTCGAGTTAAGCCTTTCCATTTTTTAGAAAGGGCTTTGATGACTTTGATATGATTTTCGTGTCTGGTAAATAGCGCAGGATATAGATTGTCAAATTCTCGATGGAGTAGGCCATCTTTATCTAGGCAGAGTCTATCTATAGCTTGTGCGACTGATTCTCCTTTCCGCAAATCTTCTAAGTAATAGGGAATGCCGCCTATAGACATGTAGAGTTGCAGTGTCTGATAGAGGTTGTGATTTATTTTTTTTGACTTTAAGAAAGCGCTTGTTTCTGCTAGTGTGAAGGGCTTGAGGTGGATTTTTTGAGTGATACGGTTATGTAGTCCACCTTTGTTGTTGATGACCTTTCTAATCATCCAAGAGGCAGAACTTCCACAGATAATAATGAGTATGTTTTGCTGCGCTGCCCAGTTGTTCCACCAGTAGGTGAATTCTGTTAGAAAAGAAGATCGGTGACTATCTAGCCACGGAAACTCATCAAAGAACAATATCTTTCTCTGTGATCGGTATAATTGTGTAAGGTAGGTCGTGAGTATATTAAAGGCTTCTGCCCAGCTAGAAGGTGGCATTGATGGACTAACAGCTCCGCTATATTTGTCCAGCTGCAAAGCAAATTTCTTAAGTTGGTTTTCGGCTGTAGCATCTTGAGTACCAATAAGCTTGTAATGCAGTTTCTCTTTGAGATAGTTAGTGATAAGATAGGTCTTGCCGACACGTCTTCGCCCCGTAATGACCATTAGATCTGCCTTCTTTCTTTTGAGTACTTTATCTATGAGCTTAGTTTCTTTGTTTCTTCCAACCATCTGAATATCTTATCGTTAAACATCGAAAAATCTTTAATTCTAGCTTTAGTTCTATAATTATTATAGATAAAGCTAGTATTATTTATTGTATTACTCGCTTTAACTCTTATATATTTAGAGATAAAGCTACTAATAGGACTTCTTTTACTCGCTTTATCTCCTCTAAATAATTAGATAAAGCTAGTATAAAGATAAGAGATTCGGTTTGTCCGGCAAGTTTTGATGATCATATTGTGTGCTAGGCTCCGATACACCTCATTTCTATAGAGGAATAGTAGGATAGCAGTTGAAGGTAGGCCTTGCTTACGTCACTCCAACTGAACTTAGTCTATTGTGACAGTGCTGAGTGTTATTGCGGTTAAGCTAGTATAGAGCAACTGCTCATTAAGGCTTGAGTAAGGTTTACTAGAGCTGAATTCTCTATTTATAATGTCAGAGTTAGTCTTACTATCAAAAGGTCTCCAAAAATGAAAGAGCCTTTAGCTTCTCATCAGCCGTCAGCACCACCGCATTGTGCTCTAGTGCTGTTGCCACTATAATCCTATCGGCAGGATCACCGTGAAAGGTATTAGCAAATTTTCGAGTGTGGTCAGCTACTTGTGGAGATAGGGCAAGTGGTTTGTATTGTCTTTTTTTGATAAGATCGGCGAAGAACTGTGTTAGCGTCACAGGCATCTCAATACGACCTTTTCCCACCAGCATCCCCAGCTCCCAATAGGAGATAGTAGAAAAGTAACACTGGCCCTGATGACGCTTAATCTTCTTTTCTATAGTTGGTGTAAAGCGATGGTGACCCATCATATCCCAAATGAGATAATGGGTGTCCACCAATAACTTCTGCTTACTCATCTGGCTCGGCAGCTTTGGAGATGGTGGAGTAGAGACTGTCATCTAGCGCTTCATAGGGCTTCATCGGTTGGTCGACTATGTTGTCTTTGAACTTGATGCCACCGCTCTTGTAGACTTGCAAGCGCTCATTATAGGCCGCTTCTTCGTCTTTATTGAAGGCAGACTCCGGCAGTATACGTGCAATGACTTTGCCACGCTTAGTCAATAGAATGGCTTGACCTTCTACGATCTTATCGAGATACTCCTTGAGCTTATCTCGGAACTCTGTTATGGGCACTGAATATTCCACATTGTAAATGTACGTTTAATTCGTACGTTTAGCAAGTGCTCAAGATATGAGTACTAAAGCGAAACTACAATGGAATATTCCCGTGTTTCTTCTTAGGCAGGCTCACCGCCTTATTCTCCAAGAGCGCAAAGCCTCTGATAAGTTTACGTCGGGTATCCTTAGGCGCTATCACCTCATCGACAAATCCACGCTCGGCTGCCGAGTACGGATTGGCAAATAGGCGAGCATACTCCGCTTCTTTTTCGACAAGCTTAGCGGCTGGGTCAGCGGCAGAGGCAATTTCTTTTCTGAAAATAATTTCACTGGCTCCCTTGGCGCCCATCACGGCGATCTCCGCAGAAGGCCACGCAAAGTTGAGATCAGCGCCGATGTGCTTAGAGTTCATAACATCATAAGCACCACCATAGGCTTTTCTAGTGATCACTGAGATACGCGGCACAGTCGCCTCACTCAGCGCAAAGAGCAACTTAGCGCCATTGGTGATGATGGCATTCCATTCTTGATCTGTGCCTGGCAAGAAACCGGGTACATCTACGAGTACTAGGAGCGGCACATTAAAGCAATCACAGGTCCGCGTAAATCTTGCTGCTTTCTTGGAGGAGTTGACATCTAGACAACCTGCGAGACTCATCGGTTGGTTGGCAATTATGCCGATGCTCTTACCTGCCAATCGCGCATAACCGACGACTATATTTTCTGCGTAGTCTTTGTGGATTTCGAAAAAACTCTCTGTATCTACAATCCCTTCTATGACAGACTTGATGTCATAGGGCTTGGTCGCTGTATCAGGGATAATACTTTCTAGTTCCTCTCTGATTTCATCACCTAGAGTATAGGGTAGGGCAGCAGGCTTCTCCTCACAGTTTTGTGGGAGGTAACTGAGCAATGTTTTTATTTGATTAAGGCAGTCTAGATCGTTGGCTGCCGTCAGATGTGTGACGCCAGATTTTGTTGAGTGGGCACTAGCACCACCAAGTTCTTCTGAAGTGACTTCTTCATTGGTGACTGTCTTGACGACATTGGGTCCAGTGACAAACATATAACTGGAGTCCTCTACCATAATTGTGAAATCCGTCATTGCTGGCGAGTAGACCGCACCTCCAGCGCAAGGCCCCATAATGGCAGAGATCTGAGGGATAACTCCTGAGGCTTGTACATTTCTGTAAAAGATATCTGCATACCCGCCCAGTGAGCGGACACCCTCTTGTATCCTCGCACCGCCACTATCATTGAGCCCTATGAGGGGCAGCCCTGTCTTCATAGCGAGATCCATGATCTTGCAAATCTTCTCTGCGTGAGTCTCAGAAAGTGAACCACCAAAGACTGTAAAGTCTTGAGCAAATACATAGACAGGTCTCCCGTCTATCGTCCCGTGACCAGTAACAACACCATCCCCATAGAAGATCTGATCTTCCATTCCGAAGTCTTTGGTTCTATGCGTGACCAAGATGCCTATCTCATCAAAAGAACCATCATCTAATAGCAGATGTATTCTTTCACGGGCTGTCAGTTTTCCCTTCGCGTGTTGCTTAGAGATACGATTTTCTCCACCGCCTAGTTTGGCGAGGTCAGTGAGCTTTTTGAGATGGTCTTTCTTGTCTTGCATTGTCTGGGTCTGTCGGCTTATTAATATATCGTTTTAGCTTTAGCCTTCTTTATGGCTTCAGTCAATTTTGGTACGACATCAAATAAGTCTGCACATACGCCATAATCGGCTGCCTTAAAGAAAGGTGCTTCTGGGTCTTTATTAATGACAACGATGCACTTGCTACTGTTTACTCCTGCGAGATGCTGGATAGCACCAGAAATTCCCGCTGCGATATAGAGGTTGGGCTTGATCGCTACCCCAGTTTGTCCTACGTGCTCGTGGTGTGGTCTCCATCCGATATCTGCAACAGGTCTAGAGCAAGCAGTCGTTGCACCTATAGCATTGGCCAGATCTTCTATGATACCCCAGTTGCCGGGATCTTTCATTCCTCTACCTGCAGAGACAACAAGTTCTGCTTCAGGAAGTGGAGCTGTATCTCCTTGCTGCTTGTTGGTGGAGATAACTTTTATTTTACTTGCAGGCACATCTACTGATAGAGGTGATACGGTTATATCAGCACCGACCACTTCAGGCTTGATAGAGTTGCCAGAAAGTGTCAGGACTTTTACGTCTGAGTCTATTTGATAATCTGCAACTGCTTTTCCTGCAAATACATTTTTCTTGACCTTGAAGGCGCCGTCGTTTGTTGGGACGGCATTGGCTGCGGTGACACATCCTGCGCTCAGTTTTACTGCGATTCTTCCTGCTAGAGATTTTCCTGCTGAATTATGTGCTAAGATGACCACCTTAGCGCCTAGAGCGGTAGCAGCACCCGAAAGAGCCGCCGCATAAGTCTGTGAGTCAAAGTGTGCAAGATTGTCTGAAGAAATATGATGTACGGCACTAGCACCATACTGACCTAGAGTTCCTGCCTCATTGGCGTCACCGATAACGACAGCAGCACATTCTGTTCCCAGAACTTTTGCAGTTTCGTTACCATAAGCGACAGCTTCTAGTGCTGCTTTCTTAAATTTTCCTTCGTGTGATTCGGCATAAACTAATACCATAATATATTGTGTTTGACTTTTTTAGTAATAAGGTTTCTTAAAGGACTTTGGCTTCTTCTTGGAGAAGACGTACCAACTCATCCATATTGTCTGGGTCTATCATTTTGACACCCGCTTTGTCAGCAGGTAAGGCAAATGCTGCAACCTTTACCAAGTTGTCTCCACCCGCAGCAGCTACCACATTGAGTGGCTTTCTCTTCGCCATCATGATGCCACGCATATTAGGGATTCTTTGTTCTGCCATTCCTTTTGCAGCACTTATTACCAGTGGTGTCGTGACCTCTGATACTTCATTGCCGCCCTCTATTTCTCTCGTGACAGTAGCTGTATTGCCACTCATATCTATGGCTGTTGCATAGGAGACATAAGGTACTTCAAGTAACTCGGCAACCATCGCACCGACTTCAGATCCATTGTAGTCTATCGTTTCTTTACCCGTCATTACGAGGTCAAATCCTGATGCCTGAGCAGCAATCTGCTGCGCGACGAACATAGCACTTGTAGGCTCAGCATCGACTCTTATAGCATCATCAGCACCTATAGCCAGTGCTTTTCTGATGACCACGTCATTGGTGGCTGGGCCGACGTTGATGACAGTTACAGTGCCTCCATTGGCCTCCTTGAGTTCTACGGCTCGGACCAGTGCATACCACTCGTCGTAGGGATTCATGATAAATTGTACACCACTTTCATCATAGGCTGTGTTGCCATCTTTGAAGGCAATCTTAGCAGTGGTCTCAGGTGTCTTGCTTATGCAAACCAATATTTTCATTCGACTATTTTATTTGTATTAGGTACGTGAGGCCCATTCAGACTGAGGGCGCTTTATAGTTTTTAATTTGTTGCGATTGTTCAAATAAATTTGAAGTCCGACCTTTGCCGCAATCTCTTTTTCAACAGCATTACTGTTGTTGATGTTTTCTGGGGTATAATATTTCTTTACAAAATGGGTATCAATTTCTCCCTTTGCAAAGGCTTCATTATTGAATACAAATTCTCCAAAGGGCAGGGTTGTTTCTACACCGCTAATGTGGTAAGCTGAAATAGCTTCTCGCATTTTCTGCAGGGCCTCGGATCTCGTGGCGCCATAGGTAATCAACTTGGCAATCATCGGGTCATAATAGATGGGTATTTCCATCCCTTCTCTAAATCCATCATCGACTCTGATGCCTTCTCCTTCTGGTCGCTCGTATGTTTCAAGTGTGCCAGTACTGGGTAGGAAATTTTCTAGAGGATTCTCGGCATAGACCCGTAATTCAAAGGCGTGGCCCTTTATTTTTAAATCTTCTTGTGTAAAACGCAACTCTTCTCCACGTGCTACTCTTATCTGCTGCTCCACAAGATCAATACCTGTAATCATTTCTGTGACAGGATGCTCCACTTGGAGTCGGGTATTCATTTCTAGAAAGTAAAACTTGGTGTTGTCTTCGAGTAGAAACTCTACCGTGCCTGCACCCTCGTATCCGCACGCTTGTGCTACTCTCACTGCCGCTTCGCCCATTTCCTTTCTGAGTTGGGGTGTCAGCACTGCAGAAGGTGCCTCCTCTACGACCTTCTGGTGTCGACGTTGGATGCTGCATTCTCTCTCAAATAGATGTAGAGTATTGCCGTGACTATCTGCCAGCACTTGTATCTCTATGTGTCGTGGCGAGGTGACATATTTCTCTATAAATACGGAGCCATCACCAAAGGAGGAGATCGCCTCACTGATAGCCCTGTCCATTTGCTCTTCGAATTCTTCCACTTTTTCTACTATACGCATTCCTTTTCCTCCACCACCAGCAGAGGCTTTGACGAGAATAGGGAAGCCTATGTCCTGCGCTATTTTCTTTGCTTCTTTGACATCGGTTATGGCTTCATCTGTGCCTGGCACCATAGGGATTTCATAATCCTTGACAGCGTCCTTGGCAGCCAATTTGCTCCCCATCACATTGATGGCGTGGGTGCCTGGGCCTATAAATGTCAATCCAGCCGACGCTAGCTTTTCTGCAAAGGTGGCATTCTCACTGAGGAACCCATAGCCGGGGTGAATAGCGTCTGCACCTGTAGATTTGGCCGCTTGTATAATCTTATCCATCAACAGATAAGATTCTGATGAGGGCGGAGGCCCTAGGCAGATGGCTTCGTCGGCAAAGAGCACGTGGGGTGCTGTGCGATCTGCTTCTGAATACACAGCTACGGTTGCAATGCCCATACGCTTAGCGGTGCGCATCACTCTAAGGGCGATCTCACCTCTATTGGCGACAAGTATTTTTTTGATGCTCTTCACTAGTTATTGCATTTCAATGATGACTTGATTTTTTTCTACAGATGCACCCTTTTTAAGGATAACTTCTTTGACGATTCCATTTCCTTCAGCTTTGATGACATTCTCCATTTTCATCGCTTCTAGGATTAATATGGCGTCTCCTTTAACCAGTTCTTGACCAGGTTCGACCATAATATCAAGTATTAATCCCGGCATAGGCGCCTTGATGTCTTTAAGGATAACCTCCTTGGGTTTATTGAGCCCCATTTGCTCAACCAACTTGTCCACTTGATCGTTGATGTTGACCGTATGGTTATTGCCGTTGATATTGAGGGTTATCTCTTTTCCATTTTCTTGGAGGACAGTTATACTGTATTTTTTACCTTGATGTAGGAGGTGGTAGTGTGGATAATCCCCGTGGAGATCTAAGTGCTTCAAATTGTCTATCGATAGTGGAAAATCGAGACCGCCGGTATGTAATTTGTAATCGCTCATTTCTTATTGATTCGCAATATAAGGAGTATCTGAAGAGATTTTTTTCAAAATTGCCTAACTATTAGTTAATATTGACTAATTCTCCGACTTAAGACAAAAAAGGAGCTAGCCTTGACCACGAAAGATAAGATATTAAAAGAAAGTAAAGCCTATCTCAATGCCCACGGCTATGGGGCTTCCTCCTTGTACCAAGTAGCACAGACCATAGGTATAAGTAGAGGAAATCTCACTTACCATATCAAAGACAAGGAGGCCTTGCTCGATCTACACTTGGTGGAGTTGCGCCATATTCACGACCAAGCCTTGGTCAAGTCTGTCTCTATACCTTCGTGGGAGAGCCTACATGCGGCGACTACACGATTTCACGAGATACAGAAAGACTATGCTTTTATCTTTTTTGATAAGTCAGTTTTGTCTCTTCCTAAGGTCAATACCTTGATCAAGTCCTTACGCCAAGAGAATATCAGGACACAGATGTCTATGATCAATTTGTCTATTCAGATAGGTAATATGCGTCCCGAATCCATCAATGGCGTGTATCATAATATCTCACGCATCTACTGGACGATATCTTATTCTTGGTTGATAGAGCGCCGCTTTATAGAAGCTAATGAGGTGTCGTGGGACAAATTGATGTGGTCGATGTTGCTACCGCACTTTACGGACAAAGGATTGGTTTCCTTCCGAGAACACTTTGGCGAGGACTATGTTGAGGCATTGGGTATGCGTTTTGACACCTATATGAGTGGACTTCCGAGTTTTTGATTCCATCCATAATTAAAAGTTATAAAGGAGGTCTCTCTAAGAGCAGGCCTGCAGGGTTTTTTTAAAAATGGTAGCAAGTAGAGAATATTTACATACAAGAATTTAAGTTATGATAGAAAAAAAATTACCCATACCTCCATTTACAGAAGAGACCGCTAAGCAAAAGATTCAAGCGGCGGAAGATGGGTGGAATAGTAAAGATCCCATAAAAGTTTCCAAAGCCTATACGGTCGATAGCGAATGGCGGAATCGAGATCAGTTTATCAATGGTAGAGAAGAGATACAAGCTTTTCTGGCCAATAAATGGGACGAGGAAATAGATTATAAATTAAAGAAAGAATACTGGGCTCATACAGATAATCGCATCGCAGTACGCTTTGAATACGAGTATAGAGACAAGGATAACCAATGGTGGAGAGCCTATGGCAACGAGAATTGGGAATTCGATGAGAATGGATTGATGAAAAAGCGATTTGCTTCTATTAATGATCTAGCCATTGATGTATCAGAGAGAAGGCTGTAGATGGTAGCTTACCCGTGCATCTGAATGTAGAATTGACATATTATCTTTTCTTTGTATGTTAATTGAATAATTACGTGAACGATGCTTAAGAAATATAATCCAACGAAGACGCAAGCTTGGAAAAACTTGGAACTTCACTTTCAAGAAATGAAGTCTAAGCATCTCAAAGAGCTGTTTGCATCAGATGAGCATCGTTATGACAAGTTCAGTCTGCTCGAGGGCGATGTGTTATTGGATTACTCCAAGAACAGAATAGAGTCTAAGACCATAGATTTGCTTGTACAACTGGCTGATGAGGTAGACCTGCAATCTGGTATCGAGGCGATGTTTGCTGGAGAGCCCATAAATGAAACGGAAGGGAGAGCCGTCCTGCATACTGCCTTAAGAAAGCAAAGTGGCCAAGTGCTTGTAGATGGCATAGATGTGATGCCCAAGGTAAAAGCGGTGCAAGATCGAATGCGACACTTTTCTGACCAGTTCCATTCTGGTGCACTCAAGGGCTATACAGGTAAGCCGTTAACTCAAGTGGTTAATATCGGTATAGGTGGTTCTGATCTCGGACCAGTGATGGTAACAGAGGCACTCAAGCCTTACTGGAAAGCCGGTGTAGAAACTTACTTTGTATCCAATGTAGACGGTACTCATATAGCGGAGATCTTGAAGAAAGTAGATGTGGAGACGACTTTATTTGTTATCGCCAGTAAGACTTTTACCACGCAAGAGACAATGACCAATGCTCGTACGGCCCGACAGTGGTTTCTAGAGCAGGGTGGAACCGAGTCAGACATCAAGAAACATTTTATCGCCCTATCTACTAATGAGGGTGGCGTAACAGCGTTTGGTATTGATGCCCATAATATGTTTGAGTTCTGGTCGTGGGTCGGTGGTCGTTACTCTTTATCGAGTGCTATCGGCTTATCGATTGCCTTGACCATCGGTTATGATAATTTTGATGTATTGCTCAAGGGGATGTCGGTAATGGATGAGCATTTCAGAAGTGCCGACTCAGCTCAGAATATGCCAGTCCTATTGGCCTTAATCGGCATATGGTATAACAATTTCTTCGGAGCACACTCTGAGGCCATCCTGCCTTATGACCAATACTTACACCGCTTTGCAGCCTATTTTCAGCAAGGCAATATGGAGAGTAATGGCAAGCAGGTCGATAGGTCTGGGCAGTCTGTGGATTATGCCACTGGTCCTATTATATGGGGTGAGCCGGGCACCAATGGACAGCACGCCTTCTATCAATTGATCCATCAAGGCACGCAGATGATTCCTTGTGATTTCATTGCCCCTGCCCAATCTCATAACCCTATCGGAGATCATCACAGAAAATTATTGACCAACTTCTTTGCGCAAACCGAGGCCTTGATGAATGGTAAGACTAGGGCAGAAGTTGTCGCTGAGTACGAAGCCAAAGGTGTCGCTAAGGCGGATTACACATCCATAGTTCCGTATAAAGTATTTGACGGTAATAGGCCGAGCAATTCTATTCTCGTTAAGAAATTGACACCGCATACGCTTGGGCAGATCATTGCGATGTATGAGCATAAAATATTTGTGCAGGGATATATTTGGAATGTTTATAGTTTTGATCAGTGGGGTGTGGAGCTAGGGAAGCAACTAGCAAAGAGTATCTTGCCAGAACTAGAGGGTGATGAGACAATCTCTAGCCACGACAGCAGCACCAATGGACTGATCAATCAGTGGAAGGCTTGGCGGTGATCTGATTTGCCACGCTTTCCAAGGGCCCAAATTTTATGCTTGATGAACTTATAAGGCTGCGGCAGGAGCTACACCAGCATCCTGAACTTTCTCACAAGGAGACGCTGACGGCACAGCGCATTTATTCTTTTGTATCAGCCCATCAACCCTCAGAGATCATCACAAAAATAGGTGGGGAAGGTCTGGCCGTCTGCTATAACTATTCTGAAGTAGGCCCTACTGTTGCGATCAGGTGCGAATTAGATGCCTTGCCCATAGAGGAAGAAAATCAGTTAGCCTATCAGTCAGTCGTCAAAGGTGTCTCACATAAATGTGGGCACGATGGTCATATGGCGATAGTGGCAGGATTAAGCCCGTGGCTTAGAGAACAGAATTTCAATAAAGGTAAAGTTGTCTTGCTCTTTCAGCCCGCAGAGGAGATAGGCAAGGGGGCTTATGATATGGTACAAGATGAGAAATTAGCCTCTCTGGGCATTGACTATATGTTTGCGCTGCACAATATTCCAGGAGAGAAAAAGCACAGTATCATAACGATGGATGAGCGCTTTTCTGCAGAGGTCATCAGTTGCTCCATCAAGCTAGAAGGCCAAGAATCCCACGCTGCCGAGCCAGAGAAAGGGATAAGTCCTGCTGCTGCCCTCTCGATGCTCATAGCTGCCCTCTCAAAATTAAATGTCCCTCAGACCCAGAACAATAACTATGCTGTCCTAACGCCAGTCTATATGCATATGGGCGAGCAGGCTTATGGCATCTCTCCGGCTCTAGGAGAAATCCATTACACAATAAGGACTTGGAGTGCGGAGACGATGGCCGAGTTGCGATCGCGTATTCAGCATCAAGTAGAGATTGTCTGTAAAGAAGAACGACTCAGATTCAAATTGGAGTGGTTTGAGCATTTTGCTGCTGCTCAGAATAATTCCTTTTGTAATAAATTGGTCAAACAAGCCGCAAGGGCTAACGATTTTGATGTTATAGAAAAGCCACACCCATTTAAGTTTGGTGAGGACTTTGGCTGGTTTTCTAAGGCGTACAAGACAGCAATGTTTGGCTTAGGGGCAGGTAGGGGTACTCCAGCTTTGCATAGTCGGACCTATGATTTTCCAGATGAGTTGATTGAGACGGGAGTGAAAATGTTTGAGGAAATAATAACTCGATTGCTAGAGGACTGAATTGTAGGTTGGAGTGGAGAATTGACTTAGACAAGATCTACATTGTTGGGCAAGGGCTTGTTGCTATTTGAGCTGATGTGACTAGAAAGATAGATTATTCATATGCTTTGACTCTCCATTTTTTAGTTAGTTTCGGATTAAATAAAAGATATATGGATATACAAGAAAAGACAGCCTTAATCACGGGCGGCACAAAAGGGATTGGATTGGGTATAGCAGAAGCGATGCTGGCTCAAGGAATGAAAGTGATGATAACTGGCAGAAAGAAAACGACTGTCAATGAAGTGGTCAAGAAACTTAACAAGAAGTATGCGGGTAATATCCTCGGTCACGCTGGTGATGTGACAGACATCAAGAGCCAGAAAGCAGCCGTATCTGCACTTAAAAAAGAATGGAAGAAGCTCGATGTGCTGATCGCCAATGCAGGTGTTGGACATTTTGCGAGTATAGAGGACCTCACTTCTAAGCAATGGAATGAAGTCATTGATGTCAATCTCACAGGAGTCTTTAATTCAGTCAAGGCCAGCATCCCATCTCTTAAGAAGACGCAGGGATATATCATTACCATAGCAAGTCTAGCCGGTTGTAATTTCTTTGCAAGAGGGACGGCCTATAACGCGAGCAAGTTTGGCTTGGTCGGCTTTACGCAAGCGATGATGTTGGATCTTAGGCCGTATGATATTAAGTGTACGACGATTATGCCGGGGTCTGTAGCGACTTACTTCAATGATCATACACCCAGCAAGAAAAAGGATGCTTGGAAAATACAACCTGAGGATATCGGACAGATGGTAACAGATCTATTAAAGATGCCAGCGAGAACGTTACCCTCTAAGGTAGAGGTGCGACCTTCAAGACCGCCAGGTTCTTAGGTTTTATTCTTGCT
>CALFUU010000069.1 GCA_937929835.1 uncultured Saprospiraceae bacterium
AGCACACCAAGAGATACCAGACTCGTCACTATGACAAAGATGGCGAGATGGGTTAGGTATGTATCCCGCATCTTATCCCTGACAGCATAGAAGGCTAAGGGCAAGATCAAAAAAGGCAACTTCTTGGCTACGAAGTCAAGCCATACTATAGTGTTGTCAGATTGTAATCCAGACCACAAGGTCACTGCAAAAATGAGCATCGGAAAGAGAAAAAGACCTAGAGCGCTAGGGCTAGTGGGACGATTTCTAAAAAAGGCATAGAGGGCCGTAACCGCAAATCCACCCATCCCAATAGCAAGGAGAGCCTTAGAAGAGACAAGACCGATCAACAGTACCAAGACCCATAAGTCTATGGTCACATCAAGAGCTCTGTTTGGCTGTGAAGTTGTCCCTGCTAAAGTCTGTGGCATCGTAAGGCTAAATTAGTCAATTGAGTAAGAAGTAAAACGTAACTTTGACCTATTACCTTATGTAGACAGTTTACTTTGGAAGCATTTAATAAGATAGACGGATTTCTAGAGGAGATCAAATCGGCCAATCCTGCCGACGCAGAAGCTTTAGAGACTTTTAGGATAAGATTTGTAGGTTCTAAGAATGTGCTGAAAGGCCTCTTTGGAGAGATGAAAACCGTCCCTAATGAGCGGAAAAAAGAATTCGGTCAGGCGATGAATGCCCTCAAGCAAGCAGCTGAGGCGAAGTATAACGCTGTCAAGGAAACCTTAGAGGCTGCCTCTGATGCATCGGCGCGACAGGATATGGATCTATCTCTACCCTCCCCGCCAGACCCACAAGGCTCTCGACATCCTGTGAGTATCGTGATGAACAGGATGATAGACATCTTTGAGAAGATCGGCTTTGTCGTCGCAGAAGAGCGAGAAATAGAAGATGATTGGCACAACTTCACCGCAATGAATACGCCTGCTGATCACCCCGCACGAGATATGCAGGATACCTTTTATCTCAAAAACTCTATCACAAACCTGCTCCGTACGCATACCTCTTCTGTGCAGGCTCGTGTGATGACAACTCAAAAGCCGCCCATACGCATTATAGCACCAGGGAGAGTCTATAGAAACGAAACCATCTCGGCACGATCCCACTGCCAGTTCCATCAGATCGAAGGCCTCTATATAGATGAGAAGGTATCCTTTGCCGATATGAAGCAGACCCTCTTATACTTTGCTAGAGAAATGTATGGCCCTAAGACAGACATCAGACTGCGACCAAGTTATTTTCCCTTCACCGAGCCGAGCGCGGAGATGGACGTATGGTTGGGCACAGACACACCAGCAACAAAAAAACTGACCAAAGGAACAGGCTGGCTAGAAGTGCTAGGCTGTGGGATGGTCGATCCCAATGTGCTAAAAAACTGTGACATCGATCCAGGAAAATATACGGGCTATGCCTTCGGTATTGGAATCGAAAGGACAGCTATGCAAAACTTCAACATCAGCGATATCAGACTCTTGTTTGAGAACGATGTCAGGTTCTTGCAACAGTTCTCATCTGTAATATAGAGACTTATGAAACCAGGCATACCAAAAGGTACCCGTGACTTTCTCCCTTCGCAAGTCGCCAAGAGAAACTATATTTTTTCTGTGATCAAAAAGGCTTTCCAGACCTATGGATATGTGCCTATAGAAACACCCGTAATGGAGAAGCTCTCCACACTCACAGGAAAGTATGGCGAGGAAGGAGACAAGTTGCTATTCAAGATACTTAACAATGGTGATTTCCTCAAGAAAGCAGACAAGCAGGCCATCGAGGAAGGCAACAGCTCTAAGCTTGTCTCATCTATAGCGGATAGAGGATTGCGTTATGACTTGACTGTGCCTTTTGCACGCTTTGTGACGATGCACCAGAATGACATCAGTTTTCCCTTTAAGCGTTATCAGATCCAGCAAGTATGGAGAGCGGACCGACCTCAAAAGGGACGCTACAGAGAGTTCTATCAGTGTGATGCAGATGTAGTGGGCTCCGATAGTCTGATGTATGAAGCGGAGTTGATGCAATTGTTTGATAAAGTCTATGCAGAACTGAGGATTCCTGTTACGATTAAGATCAATAATAGGAAAGTGCTTTTCGGAATGGCAGAGAGTGCGGGAATCGCAGACAAGTTTATGGATATGACGATCTCACTGGATAAGCTCGATAAGATCGGAGAGGAAAAAGTCATAACAGAAATGGTGACTAGAGGCATAACAGAAGAGCAAGCCAAGGCTGTCATCAAACTATTAGACATCAAAGGACTGGAAGCATTGGAAGCCGCCTTTGCGCATTCTCCGACTGGCTTAAAGGGCATCGAAGAGTTGCGAGCATTCCATAGCTATATCGACAAGGCCCCGACTCAGAACAAATTAGAATTTGATATCTCCCTCGCTCGAGGGCTCAATTATTATACAGGTTGCATTTTTGAAGTGGTCACAGACGCTGTGCAGATAGGCAGTATCGGCGGCGGCGGTCGTTATGATGACTTGACTGGTGGCTTCGGATTGAAGGGTGTCTCAGGTGTGGGCATTTCGTTTGGCTTTGCTCGTATCTATGATGTGATGGAGGAGCTTGATCTTTTTCCAGCTGAAGTCACGCAGTCCTTAGATGTGTTGCTGGTGGCCTTTGATGAGGACAGTCACAAATATGCCTTTGAAGTATTGTCGCAACTGAGAAAGGATGGTGTCAAAGCCGATCTCTATCCTACACCTGCCAAGCTCAAAAAACAAATGAAGTATGCCAATGACATCCAAGTACCCCGTGTCGTCTTGCTGGGCTCCGAAGAAGTCAGCTCTGGTATATTAACTGTCAAGGATATGGCCAAGGGTGAGCAAGCCAAGGTTGCCGTATCTGAATTGAGTCAGTTCCTTAAAGGCTAATCCTTTCAGATTCTTTTCGCACGGTATAATAATTGTACCGCAGCATTCCGTTTGTAGTAGGTAAGAGATTTATGCGGTCACCTAGGCTGCCATACGGACTAAAAAATTTCTAACCTTATTGAAAGCATTGGGCCACATAATAGCCATCGTACTATGGACACTCGTCTCACAAGTAGGTGGTATTGTTTGGCTGATTAATTATGGATACTTCCGCTGGCCAAAGCGTGGCGTATCGCGTACTAGACAATTCTGCGTCTTTCTATTATTGTATTTTTTAGTGACTTTTTTGGTTGTCCCGCCATTGGCTCGGCTTGGAGGACGTGTGCCTTTGCCGATCACGAAATCAAAAAATCTACGACCCCACAATTATATCACGCCGCTGCTTAACCGACATTACGTAAGGCCCCAGCTGCGACAACAATTGATTGGTATTGCCCAAGAAATCAACACGCATCATCCCGCACATAAAGTTTCGTACCTAGATGCCAGCTTCCCTTTTGTAGATGGCTTCCCACTCTTGCCGCACCTTAGTCACAATGATGGGCGGAAAGTAGATTTATCGTTCTACTATACTAAAGACAAGAAGAAGGGCAATCTCAAGCCCGCTCGATCTGGCTATGGCCAATTTGTAGAACCCAAGCCAACAGAATTTAATCAGACGGCCGACTGCCTCTCTAGAGGGTATGGGCCATATGCCTATACGAAGTATCTCACACTCGGATCTAGAGATGACTTAGAATTTGATGCCGCTAGTACAAAGCAACTGGTCAACTTAATCGTCCAAGAGTCGCTTACCCAGAAGTTACTCATAGAACCCCACCTCAAGCATCGATTGCAACTGACACATCCTAAAGTGCGCTTTCAGGGCTGTCAGGCCGTACGCCACGACGATCACCTACACTATCAAATAGTGCGGTGATATAAGTGGATAGTCGATGATGCATCGAGCGGTTATGGAGAACAGGTGGAGGACATTCTCAGCCCAGTGTACGTCTACTCTCTGTAAGTCTGCACTCCCACAGCTTTCCGCAGTCTCGCCTATAATGTTATAATTTTCTTATTGCGCATCTATTATCAGATTACAGGCGTTACTCACCTACCCAAGTCAAGTGCTTAGATTTTCTCTTTGTCAGAAATGGAAGCTACTTGGCAATTATTGGCATAATAGTTGGCTTTAAGGACTATACGCATAACAAATAGTTGTAATGTGTAAAAGATTGATATTCTTGTGAAATGCATTTACATTTGCGCACCCAATTTAGGTCATATAGGATTTTTTGACTATATATAACTAAATAATATTGTGTGAATTAGAAGTAATTCCAAAGATAATATTGTTGTTTCCACCGATTTATGCACCAAAAGCAAATTTTATTTCTCATGAACAAATTATTAGCTGTCATCCCCCTTTGGGCAGCGATAACCATTCTTTCATTAGTTCTTCCACAGGAAGGGCTTGCGCATACCTCTCCAGCAGTAGCTGAAGCGTATGTAGCCCCTATTCCGAGCTATTCTGCTCGAGATGTAGAAGAGCGCCTGCACAACTTATCGAGTGTGCTAGACTTACGCTATACCACAGAAGTAGGCAAGCGAGTCAAAGAATATACGGTTACTTACAGAGCTGCCGGAGAGCGCATCTTAGGGAAAATCAATTTGTATTTTCCACTATTCGAAGCGGAACTGGCTAAGAGAAATCTGCCCCAAGCCCTCAAGTATGTAGCGGTCGTAGAGTCACACCTAGATCCACATGCGAAGTCTAAGTCTGGAGCAGCTGGGCTATGGCAGTTTATGCCACCAACAGCAAAGCGTCAGGGTCTGGATATAACAAAGTATATAGACGAAAGACAGAATCCACAGAAATCTACAGAAGCCGCACTAGATTACTTATCAGAAATGTATGATAAGTTTGGTGATTGGACCTTGGCTGTGGCTGCATACAATTGTGGTCCTGGCGGTGTCCGTAAGGCCATAAGACGTAGTGGAAAATCTGATTACTGGTCGATAAGAAATTACTTGCCTAAAGAGACACAGAAGTATGTACCTAGAATCGTCGCCGCCATCTACTTGATGCAATATTACCATGAGCACAATCTTGTGCCTCAAGGTATAAGCAACGAGGTCAAATATTCTACCGTGGTTACCGATGGCAAGCGGCATAGATTCTCCACACTAGCTCGTGACTTAGATATGGAACTGAAGGATCTTAAGATTCTTAATGCGCAATTTATCACCGATCATTTTCCGAAAAATGATGGACACTTAGAGTTGATAATCCCTAAAAATAAGGAGGAGAGATACCTAGAGCTATATGATCCTGCTCTGTACAAGGCACAACTCGAGCAAAAGAATGAAATCGCTCTCCAGGCGACCAAGGAAAAAATGGTCAAGTCTAGATTGTTACAGCAACTACATCCTATAGACAGGCTGGTATTTGATCGCATAAGACATAAAAGAGTCAAGAAAATCTACTTTAGACAATTGAGTTAAGGTCGATACTCAACTACAGATATAAATCGAGGGCTGCCGTGTGGTAGCCCTCTTTTTTGTGCCTAAGAGAAAAGGTAAGCTGGTCTGGGCGGCACCGAATTCTCTAAAGAGCTCTTGAATTACTACACATATATGCCATTGTGGCATACAAATCCAATTGTAAGCGCCATTATGGCATATTAATTTTTATTTTACTGCTGATTTGACGGAAAAACTGGAATGGTCCAGCACTTGATAGGTATAGGGTGTAAATCTGATTTTAAAAACCTAAAACTATAAGAACATGTATTTAAGAAGATTTAACAGACCCGTACCTGCCAATCCATTGACAACAGTCCTAGACGAGTTTTTCACTAAGGGGCTAAATGAACTTGCTGGACAGAATTTTTCATTCAACAGACCTTCGGTCAACATCATCGAGAATGATGACACCTTTGAAGTGAAGCTTGCTGCACCAGGACTAAAAAAGGAAGACTTTGAGATTAAAATTGATAAAGATCAGTTGCTCGTCAAAGTCTCTCAAGTCGAAGAATCTGAAGACAAGAACGAGGAAGGCAACACCAAGTACAGACGAAGAGAATTTAATTACGGCAGCTTCTCTCGTTCGTTCCACCTACCAGAGACAATCGATACAGAGGGCATCAAGGCGGCATATACCGATGGCGTCTTGACGATAACACTGGACAAAAAAGAAGAGGCTAAGCCGAAAGAGCCTCAGCTCATAGCAATAAGCTAAACGTATTTATATTCAAACTAAAACTGTGGCCACTGCGGAAAGTAGTGGCCCTTTTTTTATGCATAGGCAGAATCCTGACTTAACGGCTGAGATGTTGGCGGCTCTATCTGGCTTAAAACTACTAGATCTCCCATCACACGTATAACGACACGTTATGACTGCACCCAAACATCTGGTGGGAGGACTTACAATTACAGGGAGAATCGGTTATGTGATGGGTATTAATATACTCAGTGACTACAGATTGCTGCAATATAGGCATTATGATCGGGTGAACGGAATGATGGTATCCGGCGTATCCCGTAGGGTATGCCGTGATCACCATGTGTTACCCACTGGCGTTCCTTTTTATTTATTTACTAATTCTTTCATTTTGCTTCGACTTTTAAGGGATAGCTTACAGCTCTCTGTCGCCCGCAGGTACGAGGACGGCAGTGTGCTGTAATTGCTGTGGATTTTATGGTTCGTTGACAAAGCTATTTCGATAGTCATCATCACTTAATACTGTGTCATATAAACCAATATCTTCTCCTTCATGTCGATTCAATCCTGTATAACTTAAACTTGCATCTTCATATCGTTTGAACTTATAGACAGCGTCGTTCATTAATCCACTGTTGAATAAACCTAGGCTTACCAGTAATTCAAAATCTTTAACATCTAATCCTGTAACTTTTTTGAAGAGCGAAGGCTCTAATTGAGTGATCACATCTTTTAGGCTTCTTTCTCTGTAGTCTGTTAAGTACATAAAGACAGGAACACGGGTAGCAAATTTAATTAGCTTTTCTTGGATCTTCTTTCTTAGACTTTTGTATTCTTTTTCTTCCTCCGTCAGTTTCTTTTTCTGTGCTTTGGTCATCTCATCATCATTCGCTTCCTTCTTTGCTTTTTTTACAGCTTCAGATTTATTGATTATTGTTTCAATGTCTTGATTAAGTGATCTAAAACCTTCTATTGACATTAAAGCTTCTAACGCTTGTTCGTTATCGAGTAACCTTTTTAAGGTGTAATTATCTACATTGACTAATAAGGCACTTTCCCATCTTCTTGCAAGTAAGGTCGCTGTAGTACCACTCATTGCCATATCTAATATACCTGCTGCATCTATCTGCTTCATGGAACTACCATCATAGGCAAGTACAGGTAAAAAGTGTATGAATTCAGCTACACATTTTTCAGGGTTAGGTTCTTCTACATTCAATTGAGTACTGTACTCCGCAATTTGTCGCAATGCTCTCGTTGGTGCAAAATCAAATACATAACATTCTTCTTTAATGATAGTCTCTTCATTAGGCGACTTATCATCCATATTCTTTACTGTCCATGGTGATTGCACACGAAACGCTGCTTGAAAATAAGTCTCTGGACTGGATGAATTCCTAAGCATGAAAATACCTGTCCATGGCTTTACTGTTACACCAGTTGTAAGTTTACCGCAAGACAATGTTATCGATTTAGATTGCAATGGGTTTTCCATTGCTTCATGAACTGGTGGTAATGCTTTCACTCCAATTCCTGCTTTTATTCCTGCTGCAACTACGACATTGTATTCGTGGTAGAAAGTATTATTTCTTTTTATCATGAGATTTCGCATCGCATAACATGACGCTACACTTGGCAAAAACCAAAATGTATGTGTTAGTACTGACAATAACCTTGAATCGGAAAAGGGCATTGGCGGTTTTTGTGCTCCTAACTTTAAATCATCTACACTTGTTTCAAGATATGATCCTCTTATTAAATCTAACCATTTCTGAACTTCGCTTTCATATTTGAAATAGGCACTTTCTCCTTCTCCTTCCGCTTTGAAGAATAAGTTCAAGTCAAACTCATTGAACTCACCACCCTTCGCAATTTCTGTTATGGAATCTGGTAGTTGATAGGTAAGCATGACCATTCGAGGTAGGGCTGCATATGGATTAACTTCTCCTTGCCATTCTGATTTTGCTTTTTGTTCATCGGAATAAGTCCAATTATATATTTGCTCCTCAATAAATTCCCCTGAAGTAATCGCTCTAAATGGAGTGCCTGAAAGGTATAGGAATTGGTCAGTTGAAATTGGAATGATGTCGGCATCAAAATTCTCTATCTTATCGATGTATTCTAAATCCTCATCTTTTCCATCCTCAAACATCTCGTCAAATAATCCTTTAGAATTATCATTCCATGCTCCAAAATGGTACTCATCGAAAATTACACAATCCCAATTGATGGCATGTACCCATTCATTTTTTGTTTTTATGCCTCCTGTACTTTTGTTTTTCCCTAAAAAGTCTTGGAATGAACCAAAGCAAACAAAAGGCGTATTAGTATCAGCATCTTTATAATTCAAAGTGTCTGGATGATTGGAGATAAATTGCCAACCTGTAAAATCAACATGGCTCAATAAATCTTCTTCCCAAGCACTATGTACAGCTGGCTTGAAAGTCAATACTAATACCTTTGACCATTTCATTGTTTTTGCAAGCTGATAAGATGTAAAGGTCTTTCCAAATCGCATTTTACAGTTCCATAAAAATTGTGGTGTCTTTCCTTGATTTTCTTTATCAGCATGAAAGCTTTCTAAAAAGTCTTTGGTCTTTTCAACCGCTTCCTTCTGCTCGGGTCGCATGGAGAAAGTAAGTGTTCTGTTCTCTTCATTTCTCTCACCTTTAGTGATGGCTATTATGGCTGCTTTTACATCTTTTAAAGAACATCTGAACCACTCGCCATCAGGGTTCCTTATACCTTTTCTTTTCAGATAGCGATGTACATCATGGTCAGTAAAGCTATTGCCATCCTTACGCATCGCATCTGTTATGTATTCTATTTTGTATTTGACTCCACTTGTTTGCAATTGCTCTGCTATTCGTGCTGCTGCATCCCTTACTGTATAACCTACTTTTAGCAATCCTTTACGATTGGGTGCATCAATGGAATAGACATAGATTTTGGGATTTGCTTCAGGACGTGATGGGAAGAATGAGATGGACATAGATTATTTTTCTGGATGAATAGCAGTATTAATGTAGCGACGTTCAGACTCGGTTAATCCGTATTTTTCAAATAATTCATCATCAGTCCAGTTCCTATCCCAAATTTGAATAGGAACAAACTCATACACTTTTCTTCTTGACTCCTGTGTTATCTTTTTTAATGATACTAAAAAATGGAAAAACCTTGTATCAATATAACTTAAAACACTTTTAATATTTTTCTGACTGCCAAAAGGGCCAATGACTATATATGTTTCACTACAGCAAGAGGGAACTTCTGGTATTACAGGTTTGATTTGATCTGTCTTACTGCTGCCGCTGCCAATTGCCTTAGGTATAAGTATTTTCTTTTGTGATGTCCATTCTTCATTCTTTTTAACATATTTAGGGTCAATAAAACCTATCCCTTTTCTTTTCCAACCATTGTAGTAAAACTTAATACTCCCTCTGAATTCTTTTAGTTTAAAATTTGGCTTAACTCTTCTCATACTGCCTGGCACTCTAACATCAAAACCAAATGGATCATTTGCACTAACTAATTCGGAAAAACTCTTTTCGTTCGGATTTAAAATTTTCTTCAGTATTGGTATTGCTTGATTATCTCTTATGAATATATCAAAGTTCTGTTCCAAAAGGGGCCTTTCTACCTCAGAAACAATTTCACCTTCTCTATGACTTACTACTAAGCAGTCACCCTGATTATCTCTATCCCAAAGAAAATAATTCACTCCACCTTTTATTTCTACACCTGGGAAACAATCACCTGCATTTGTGAAATCATGTATTATCCTTACACTACGATCATTAAGCATATCATCCCTGAACACTGAAAGTTCGCCAACTCTGCCTCCAGCGAACCAACGAGAAGGTATGATCATAGATAAATATCGAGGTTTAAGCTTTTTTGCCTGCAAAACAAACTTCTGATATATTGGCTTTGCACTGGCTCCATGACCTCCATCACTCAATTGATATGGCGGATTTCCTACAATGACATCAAATTTCATATTAAATATATTTACAGGTTCGCTGGTGTGAATAAATGCATAAGCATAAGTTTCAAGGACATCTTCTCTGTCATATTCTGATTCACTTGCCCCGCAGAAAGTACATTTTCCATTTTTCCAAGTATGTTCTATTCTGTCGAATTTTATATTCCCTTGCTCATTATCAAATCCCTCTACAATAGAATATTTTCCATTGGCTGTTTTAGAACAATAGACCGAACGCCTTGCGAGCAAGGAAGTCAATTCTGTTATAGCAATACCGTAGAGTTGATTTTTAAAAATATGGTTGATACGTTGTTGTTGGTCTGGAAATTCAGATTCCAATCCTTCCATCAGTCTTTTGGCAATCTCTCTTAAAAAGACCCCTGACTTAGTGAAAGGGTCGATAAAAGTAACTGACTTGTCTGACCATATTTCTTTGGGTAGTAAATCCAATATTTTATTAACCAGCTTTGGAGGCGTAAACACCTCGTCATTACTCAGATTCGCCAAGCAAGACAACACATCAGGATTGTAGTTGACTTTAAGCATCTTGTTCTTGAAGTTTTAGAAAGTGGGTTAATGGATAATCGGCTACCGCTTTTGGCAAGAAAGCTGGGTCAGATTCATAAACACTATCAAAAAGTCCACCTGGTATTTTTGCTGCTTCTGCTTGAAGGAGATTTGCCATAGTATAATCTCTTCTCTTTAGCATGCTTCCATTTACGGCAGACCATTCAGCGAAAACAATAGGTTCTTCACTATCAACCTTATTCAAGGTTAAGGCATCGCCTTGTATGATATTTTTTCTGAGTATGAATTTTACAGACTGGAGACAGTCGGTCTTTATTTGGTCTTTGTATAGTTTCTGATACTGTTCTTGAAAGATGTAGAACAACCGATTTCTACATTCTTCTACATTGTCTTCTAATAAATCAATTCCATAAATACTTGATACCGCAATTACAGCGTATCGCTCATAATCTAACTGATTTTTTTTGTAGCGTTTTGACACTACATCTAATTTTCTTCTTAAAATTTCTACAAGAAAATTTCCGTCCCCACAAGCTGGTTCTAAGAAACGGGAATCAATTCTTTCAGTTTCTTGTTTCACCAAATCAAGCATCGCATTTACTTCTCTTTCATTGGTGAATACTTCACCATGGTCAGCTACTCGTTTTTTAGATTTAGTTTGACTCATTTCTTTCTTTTCTTTTTTGATTTCGGTTTTGCATTCTGAAGTACTGAGCTTGACTTATAAAATACAAGCCCACATGGGACTTTAGTACTTGAACTACTTAAATGTCTATGTTGATCATCAAAGAAGATGTGAGCTCCAAATGCCTCCAAAACCTTATCTTTTGCCATTCCTCCCATAAAGTAAGCCTCGTCCACATATACATTCCACTTCCTCAATGTTTTAATGACTCTCATATGGCTGGGAGCATTTCTTGCGGTAACTATTGCTATCCTTAGTGGAGAAAGTTCTTTTTCAACAGGGAGAAAATCTTGTATATCCGATAATTTTCTTAATAGTTTCGCAAACGGCCCATCATTTAAAGGAACATCTTCATTATCTTTTTCATGCTTATGGAAAGCCTCCATACCTTTTGTTTTGTAGATGATTTCCGATTCCTCTGAAAAGACTACAGCATCTGCATCAAAAGCGAATTTTACTCTTTCGGTTTCGGGTTTGAAATTTTCGGGTGGATTATACACGAGGGCTGTTGCACAATTTGCTGAGTCTATGATTTTTTGAACGTCATTTTTATCACGTGTCAAGAACAAATCAATTCCGAAAGCATCTATGAATGGAGCTAATGGCTCTCCACCTGAAAAAGCCCATCTCGTAATTGGTAAATTGTATTTCTTGATTGATTTCAAAACTCTTAATCCAGTTTCAGGACTGTTCCTTGACATTACGATAACTTCGACTATTGGCTTTTTATCATCTACATGTTGATTTAACTTAAGAAGTGCTTCAATAAGTGGAAAAGCTGTTCCTTTCTTAAGAACTTTATCTTCATTCTTGAGTTGATGCTTTCTATAACCGCGAATGTTTTTATTCTTAAATATTTTATCCTCCTTTTCCAAATTAAACAAGGCTCTTGATGATACTCCTACTACTAATATTTTTGAAAAATCTACTGGCACCAATTTTATTTTTTGTTTGACACTAATAATTCCTGCACATCAACATTTATTAATTCAGCTATTTGAAAAAGAACTTCAATACTTGGTTGCCTTCTGTTTTGAACGTAAGAGTTGACCATGTTATAGCTCTTTCCCAGTTCTTTAGCTAACCATGTCTGGGTAATTTCTTTCTCCCCTAAAACTTCTTTAATCCTGTTCATTATCAAATTTTGGAGTTATTCTTTGCAATATACTCAAATTTTATGATTATCTCATTAGATGATATAATTCAACGCTTGGGTGGTGGGTGGGAAAAGATTGCGGGCTGGCAGAAAAAGCAATGTGTCTGATAAGACTCTTTGCTTTTTTGAGGGTTGGCAAATTACTACGTTTGTTAATCTAATTCCTTTGATTCAATTTATTGTCTTTTCGTCCCTCGCTTGTAGCTAACAACCTTATAACTTCACCTACCCCATAGGTACATAAAATAGCCGTAACTAACGGTTAAGATACGGATAACAAGACCAAAACCTCATGGTCTACTTGCATCTATTCACAAAATAAGACAAATTAGGATGTCGCCAGTGGCTCTAACTAACTGGCTTAAAACCACTAGATCTCTAAGGTATCAGCAGGATAGTGTGGATGACCTAGCTATAGACTTCTTCGACCTTTCGTACTACGAGCCCACGAGCTGGGAATGGGACTTTGGTGATGGCACCACCAGTACTGAGCAGTACCCCTAACAACCGATATACTGCTGAGATGCAGATGAGACCACAGAGCTTAGACACATATCTCTCCTTCCTAATCCTGTAGAGGATCAAGTAAGAGTAGCGTTCCTTGATTATTTACCTAATCAAGCTAGCATACATATCTATAGCATCAAAGGTGAATTAGTACAGACATCAATTTTGCCCACGACGTCGCAGCTCATTGATCTACACAGCCTTACATCTGGAGTGTATTTATACGAGATTAGGGATGGATCTGAGATTTTAAAGAAAGGTACGGTGATTAAAATGTGAAGCTAATTCAGTGACTACAAATTAATTTGTCCACAGAATATAAAAGAAGTGGCAGCCAAGACAAAAAGGAATGAGGTCCTCTAACAAGAGAAGGCTTACTCACTCACAGGTGCCAAGGTGACATCAAGTCCATCGACTTCAGGGCTCATCTTAATCTGGCAACTGAGTCGAGAATTATCTTCGACAAAAAAAGCAGAGTCGAGCATATCCTCCTCATCCTCAGATGGCTCCGAGAGGTCGTGGTCAGAGTTCACATAGCAGTGGCAAGAAGCACAGAGCGCCATCCCCCCACAAGTACCCTCCACAGGCAACTCATAGGATTTCAGAATTTCCATCAGATTGAAATTCATATCTGTAGGGGCCTCTAGCTTGTGCAATTTCCCCTCCCGATCGGTAACCGTTATCTCTATGTTGTTGTCTTCAGTCATTTTTGCTGTTGGCCTTTTCTTCTAAAACAATTACTACATCTCTGGCGTCGATTAGGTTCCTCGATGTAGAGAGTCAGCCTTAGGCACTAGGCACACCCGTCACCGTTGTGTACTTAAAGCTCAACTTCTGGTCAGGATAGATATACTTAAATGCAGACTGGACCATTAAGGTGCCTTCGTGAAAGCCACAAAGGATCAATTTCAGTTTGCCTGGATAGGTGTTGATATCTCCTATGGCGTAGATGCCAGGCACATTGGTGCTGTAGTCTTCGGTATTGACTTCTACCGCGCTCCTCTGGATATTGAGACCCCACTCAGAGATAGGTCCCAGCTTCGGTGTCAAGCCAAACAGCGGTATAAAATTATCGACCGGCCTCGAAAATTCCCCTAAGCTCTTGCTCTTGATAACAACTTCTTGGAGTTGGTCGCCACCTTTGACACCGATAGCTTGGGCCTCCGTGTAGAGGTTGACTTTCTTCGCTTCGGCGAGGGCCATCACTTTGTCTACGCTATCTAGGGCACCACGAAAACTGGTCCGTCTGTGGATCAAGGTGACCTCTGCTGCAACCTTGGCCAACTCTATAGTCCAGTCCAGTGCGGAGTCGCCACCACCCGCTATAAGTATCTTTTTATCTCTAAATTTTTCAGGGTCTTTAACCATATAATCGACACCTCGATCTTCATAATCTGCGATACCCTCTATAGGTGGTTTGCGTGGCTCAAAACAGCCGAGTCCTCCCGCTATAGCGATCACAGGCGCCTTGATGATGGTGCCCCTATTGGTCGTCAGCGTATACTCTTTATCCCCCGTCTTTTCGATTTTTTCAGCGCGCTCTCCTAGGGTATAGGTAGGATTAAAGGGTGCTATCTGCTCCTCCAGATTCTTAACCAAATCACCAGCAAGGATAGAGGGGTAACCGGGGATATCATAGATTGGCTTTTTAGGGTAGATTTCACTGAGTTGCCCGCCGATCTGCGGCAGGGCATCTATGAGGTGGCATTTGAGCTTCAATAATCCTGCTTCGAAGACTGTAAAAAGCCCACACGGACCTGCGCCTATGATCAATATATCTGTCTGTATCATTTGCCTGTAAAATTATCGCAATTAGGCATAAAATGAGCTTGTCTATCGTCATCCTTTTGAAAGAAATAGTCTGAATAGAATGACACTTAAATTAGGTACTGCACGTATTTGTATCAGAGAAATAGTGTGAAGTCCATTTGATTGGGTATTTTTCTACTGGAAGATCAACAAACTCAGAATTAAGATATATGTTAGTCAAAACATTTGCGGCAGCAGTACAAGGTGTAGAAGCACAGAAAATCATCGTAGAGGTCAATGCTGGTGGAACCGTCGCTGCTGGCAAACAAATGTTCTGGGTCGTCGGCCTGCCCGACAAAGCTGTCAGTGAAGGATTCCAGCGGATGGAGGCCGCCACCAAGAACATCGGCTACAAAGTCCCCCGAATGAAAATGGTCGTCAACCTCGCTCCCGCAGACATCAGAAAAGAAGGCTCTGCCTATGATCTACCCATCGCCCTCTGCAATCTCGCCGCTACCAAGCAAATCAATAGTGACAAGCTAGAAAAGTATATGATCATCGGAGAGCTCGCCCTCGATGGCTCTCTAAGGCCCATAAAAGGTGCCCTGCCCATCGCCATCCAAGCCAGAAGAGAAAAGATGGAAGGCCTCATCCTCCCCTTCCAGAATGCTCGAGAAGCTGCCATCGTCAATGACCTCAAAGTATATGGTGTCAAGACCTTGATAGAAGCCATCTCCATTATGAACGGGGAGCCCACCATCATCCCCTATGAGTACGATACACGCGAAGAATTTGAGAGTGGTGGAAAATATTATAAAGAAGATTTTTCTGACGTCAAAGGCCAAGAAAACATCAAGCGCTCTCTAGAGATCGCAGCAGCAGGGGGACATAACGTTATATTGATCGGCCCACCCGGTGCAGGAAAGACGATGCTCGCTCGACGAATGCCCTCCATATTGCCACCCCTCGATCTCTATGAAGCATTGGAAACCACTAAGATACACTCGGTGTCGGGCCTGCTTGGCTCAGAAGCCTCACTCGTCACACAGAGACCTTTTAGATCCCCCCATCATACGATTAGTGATGTTGCTCTCGTGGGCGGTGGCACCAATCCCAATCCGGGTGAAATTTCACTAGCCCACAACGGTGTCTTGTTTTTAGATGAATTGCCAGAATTTAAGCGCTCAGTACTAGAAGTCCTCCGACAACCGATGGAGCAGCGCGCCGTTACCATCTCACGGGCACGGGTAACTGTAGAGTACCCCGCTAGCTTTATGCTGATCGCCTCTATGAATCCTTGCCCTTGCGGCTACTACAATCATCCCGACAAGGACTGCGTCTGTGGTCCCGGTATCGTCAAGAAGTACCTCACAAAAATCTCTGGTCCCCTACTCGACAGAATCGATCTCCACGTAGAGGTGACTCCCGTCTCTTACGATGAACTCGCCGAATATCAGCCCGCTTCAGAAACCAGCGAGGACATCTCCCAACGTGTGATGAAAGCCAGACAAATACAGACAGAACGCTACAAAGAATATAAAGACATCCACAGCAATGCACATATGCCGTCGGCGATGGTCCGAGAAGTCTGTCAGATCGATAAAGCTGGTCAGACTCTCCTCAAAACAGCTATGACGAAGCTACAGCTCTCCGCACGAGCCTATGATAGAATCCTCAAGGTCGCTAGAACTGCAGCCGATCTATCCGCTTCTGATAACATCCAGATCGAACATCTAGCGGAGGCGATACAGTATCGGAGTCTGGATAGAGAGGGCTGGGCGGGGTGATTTTTGACTTAGATAATAGATATATAGATAAGAGATAATAGATTTTTTGGTGGGCAGAGGGCAGAGTTCATAGTGCAGAGTGCAGAGTTCAGAGTGCAGAGTGGAGAGTTCGGAGTTCAGAGTTAGATAATAGATATATAGATAACAGATAATAGATTTTTTTAGTGGGCAGAGTTCAGAGTTCAGAGTTCAGAGTTCAGAGTTCAGAGTGCAGAGTTCGGACTTAGATAATAGATATATAGATAAGAGATAATAGATTATTTAGTGTCCGTCCCTGATATAGGTTGACCGTTTTACCTAACAATTAACAGATGAAAAAGGTAAAACGACTAAGGATAAAACGATATTTTTCAGAGGAATTCAAGAAAGCAAGAGTAGCTGAATACGAGTCTGGGGAATTCACA
>CALFUU010000070.1 GCA_937929835.1 uncultured Saprospiraceae bacterium
TGGCAAGAGTATTTTCATGTGTTAAAAACAAAAAGATGTACGAACCATTTATAGTATGAAATCTTAACACATTTCACTTGCCTAAGTTATAGAAATCGTTTTTGTTTCAAGACAAAAATGAACGCCGGCCGGCGAGGCAAAAATGATTAACTACTCGAGAATCCATAAGTTGCAGGGCTAGCTAATTTCAATAAGTACAATTTTAATTGATCTGTTTGATAATGATATTGCTGATTGTTATATCTTATCGCATAACCTCCACACCTTCTTTTTCTCTCACCACTTCTAGTAGGATGTCGGGGTAGTCAGAGATAATGCCATCTACACCCAAATCCAATAAGGAGACCATATCTTCTCTCTCGTTAACAGTCCATGGAATCAGTTTCATCCCCAAGTCAGCACACAGCTCCACCATCTTTTCATCTACAAGCTCATAGTAGGGGCTGTAAACTTCTGGCGTGAAGGATAATCTCTTGAGATTGACTTCGGAGGAGTCTTCATTGTATATCAAGAATACTAGAGGTATGGTTTTATCTTTTTGCCTCACCGCCTCTAGGGAGGCAGGGTCAAAGGATTGAATATAGGTCTTGCCCTCTATGTTGCCCTTATGGATGGCAGCCAACACAAGCTCTGCAAATTCATCTGCTGAGGGATGGTAGAGGTTGTCTTGGCTCGGCACCCGCTTGATCTCTACATTGTAATAGGGTAGAGGGTGGTTGTGCTCCGCGCAGTACTGATGTACAGCTTGTGCCAGTTCTATCAAGGTAGGTTTTTGCGCTGGTATATTAAGTTGTTGGGGAAATCTTGAGTGCGGCACCAAGCCTACATCATAGCGTCGAAGCTCGTCTCTAGTAAGCTGGTAGATGTTATGATTTTTCTCGCTGTCTTTTTCTAAGCGCACGCCATCTACAGAGCTGATTTCGTGATTGAAAAACGGCTCGTGAGAGATGATCACTTGTTTGTCCTTAGAGATGACTAGATCAAGTTCCAGTGTAGTGACCCCTAGCTCTAAGGCCTTCATAAAAGCGGGAAGGGTATTTTCTGGTAAGAGCCCTCGACAACCTCTATGGCCTTGGACATCAATACTTTTTGCTATTGGAGCATTATTTTTTGTTTCCATATTGGTAGCTCGTGTGAGTTTGCAAGATGACAATAAGACAATTATAAATAGTAAGCTTAGAGTTGATAGAAAAGATCGCATCAGGACATTTGTTTTAGTCCATTAGCCAATCATAGAGCTTGTCTAGCTCGTCAAAACTTTTGACGCCTACCTTTTCTTCTTCTCCGCCTTGGATAATTAGTCCGTGATCAGGCAGTTGGTCCAGTAGGTCAAAGTCTAACTCCGTGATATCTAGATAAAGATTATGTCCTAGTAGTTGGTCGGGTGTCAGTGCGCTGATGGTTTTGATATTGTCGCCGTTGACCTTGATGATATAATTGCCACCAGGTAGCCCATTAGAAAAATTCTCTAGTGTCGTTCTGAAGAAGGCCTCCTTGTTGATAGGTAGGCTAGAGAAGGCTTCATCTAGGATGTGTCCGTCTATACCTTCTAGATACTCTACCGAGGCAGATTCGATGAGGGTCTTGGGACCTTCGACCCAGTTTTTGATTTCCATAATCTGCTCCAAGGGGAGGACATAGGGTGAGTCAGACTTTAGATTATAACTCAGGTACTCTACACCCCAAGCAGCGAAGTATCTAGCATCGGTGAGGTTGGTCACATTTTGGACAATGATCTTGCGGTCGATCATTCTACGATAACAGCGTCAGTCAATAAATACATAAGATGATTGATGTCTTCGTCATTGAGACTGAGTTTCCCTTTGAGGACAACTTGCTCGGCAGTATATTCTACACCTTCAGTGGCAAGTACTTCCATAACAGTTTCTGGCCCAGCACCTCCACAGAAAAAGCACATATTATAAGGGAAGGCCGAAAAGATAAATTCCTTATGGGACTTATAGCCTTCTACCGGAATGATATATCCCTTGACGGTTACTTCTTTGCCTTCGAGTGCTTTTATTTGATCGCTAAACACGGGAATGTCAATCTTAAATCCCATCAGCTCATCGTACTTCTTTTTGTAAGTAATCTTGGCCAATGTCTTCCACAGGCTTTTAGATTTCTTGGGTACCGATTGTGTAGACACAGCAGCTTTCGTCTGAGGACCAGCAGGGGGCACTTTAGAATCTTGAGCGCTTAGCGTCGCGAGGCTCAGCATCATTATGACTAGGCTAGAAAGGAGTAGTTTCATTTGATTACGTCTATATAGTTAGCTTGGGTCAAGGTATATATTAATCCCGTAGGATCTCCTTGTTGTACATTGAGTATCCCTCTTATTTTAATCTTGTCAGTAGTATGTTCTAGTTCTACGTTGTTGGCCATAAAGACCTGCATAGCGGATTCTGGACCTGCAGCACCACAGAAGAAGCACATATTCTGAGGATAGCGAGAAAACATAAAGTGTGATTGCTTACGCTTGACATCCAGGGCTATCATATACCCACTGATCTCTATTTCTTTTTGATTAAGCGTCTTAGCGATAGGGCCTGGGGTCACTGAGACGACCTCCATTCCTAAGAATTCGTCATAGGTCGTTGTCTTATCTACTATAGATAAGGTTGCCCAAGGGCTAGGCTGACTCAGAGCTAAGATGCTGATACTGCAGAATAGAGCGATATAGAAGATTCTTACCATCATTATAATGACTACAAAAATGCGAATAATATGACCCGCACAGGGGTTAAATCCCCGTTAAATAAGGTCGGTTGTCTTTAGTCTTGGTCGAAGCCAGGACAGTGAGCTGGTTCTCGCGGTGCCGGTAGGTAATCTAGGAGCCAGAGATTTCTGATTAGTGGCAGATGCTTTTATAGACATACATATAGAGATAGGGGTATAAAAAAAGAGGCTAGCTCAGATGGGCCAGCCTCTCGTATCAAGTAGACGTATCTCTTTGTGTCTTATTTCAAGATGTATCTCAGATTGATGTTGGTAGATACAATATTCGTCTGGTCAAAGCTGTCCCCGAAGTCAGCCCTGTAGCCGATACCGTACTTGAGGTCAAAGCCCACCTCCACTCTCTGGAAGAATTTGAACCCTGCACCAGCCTGTAGGAAAGCTCTCTGGTTGATCTGAGAACCTGTCTCAAAGCACTCACTATAGCCTCCATCTTCACTATATACGCCGGACATAACATCTGCATTGAGCTGATCGACATTGCTGAAGTTGATATTGTCTGCCGTCACATCAAAGGAGGTAAAGACACAGGTTGTATTGTTTCCTGTGATGCCTGTGTTGATGCCTGCTCCACCGTAAAGGTTAAAGAACTTAAAGACAGGTAATCTAAATATAGCAGCACTTTCTACTGCATACTCTGTGTGTGATCCACTGAGGCTCGCATATTCGCCTCTCCAATCTGAGTTATTGCGGTAAGTGACGGCATCAACTCTATTAGGCTTAAATGAGAAGTTGTTTCTCCACTCTAGGTTAGGAAGAGAAGGATGCACGAGTGTCAGGCCTAGGTTGATGCTCGGGTTTTCGCATATGCCCGAGTAAAAATTTCCATCTTGGAATTGTAAGCTAGAGAGTTGCCCTCTTTGGTCTACGGGCATCTGATTGACAAAGAAGTTGTAATCTAGTCCATCAACATAGTCTGTCTCGTAACCTAGGCTGAAATCAATCTTTTTGACCTTGAATTTTCCTATAGACCAAGTGGATTGTGCCGTTAATAGTGTTCCACACAGTGAGAAAATAGCGATCAGTAGGTAGTTAGTGTAATTTTTCATAGGTAAATGTTTATTGTTAATAATGATGAAGTGTTCATTTTTTGATACTTCAAGGTGCTTATTTATTGTTGCCTGAGCAGCCTCTTTTTTCTTCCTTAACACCCGAATTAACCGTTTTTAACGACTCGGACTTTTATTAAACTGTTTTAACAAGTCCTTTTGTAGGGTTAATTCATCACTTTAAGGAATCATAGGGTGGCTTATCTCAACCATATATATACTACGTTGTCATATTGATTGAAAGGGTTGGTGCGCGGGGTGATTTTTTCGATTTATTTTTGAAATAGCTAATAAAGGGTGGGGACCCCTCGCCGTTGATTTATTAATCTTAATGATACACCGCTATGCCTAGGTCACTATAAGGCTAGAAGCGATAGCGTCAAGAGACAGCGGTAAACCTCAGTCCCTAAAGTCGTATTGGAGTCAAGAAATAGCTACGGGGTGGTTATGAAAAAGTCACGCCAGCTTTTGATCTCCACAGTTATAATTGTCAGCTACTTTACAGAATCTAGCCCCCCAAGACCCTTCTGTAGTGTCTGTGTAACTATTCGTTTAACACTTGTAGTGTGCAGCGTCCAGAGTAGAGGAAAGAATTCCTGTCTTAGAAGTACAAACACGATAACTATGAAAAATCTACTTACAATCTTCGCAGCGTTAACAATCACTTTCACAAGTGCCTTTGCAACTTCGACGCCAGTGACATTGATTAATACAGATGCGGTTGTCGTTGTCTCTATCGAAAGCTTAGACATTTTCAACTCTGCTCAGTTCAATGCAGAAACTGAAAATCTTTCTTTCACCACCACGGACGAAATTTCAATGATTCAAATATTCAATGCTGATGGTCAATTAGAATTCCAATTGCCAGTAATGAGTAACGATGTAAAAATAAACAAGAACTTGTTTGGAGAAGGTTCATACCAATTAGGATTTATTCTAGAGGGAGAGTCTCAACTCCACGTCACACAAGTCACAATTAAATAATGAGCAAATAAGGGTTTGTTTTTGAGAGTTTAAAAATCTCTCTCAGTAGTTAAGGTCAAATATATAAGGGTAAAACAGCCTCTGAATTTCAGAGGCTGTTTTTTTGTTTCTATGATTCATAAGTTCGTCGAGGTTTGCAACAAAGTGGAGTAGAGGAATATTTTTTCTATGAACGACACTATCTAGAATTACAGAGCATATTTAATCGAGGTCACAGACCTCGACTATTAATATAGTGCCACATCGTTCGTCGAGATTTGCAACGTTTGCAACCTCCATGCTATAGGCTAAAGTTGCATTCACAATTCAACATTTATAATTTAGAAGGTAAGCAATCGCGGGCAGTCCCTCCTCCTAAAATCATCTAATCCTAAGAATCCTAATTCTGACAAGAGAGCAAAGCATAGAATTTCTAGCAAGTTGCATTCACAATTCAACATTCATAATTTAGAAGGCAAGCATTCGCGGGCAGCCCTTTAGCCTTGCGATAAGTTCTTGTGGATATCCGTACCATAAGCCATCAACGCAGGTATCAGTGCCGCAATAGTACCCAACAGCAAAGTCGCTCCTAATAATAAGCCTTCCTTACCGTGGAGTACCCATGGCACAAACTCATAATTATACTTTTCTTCGAGATTCTGACCGAGACCACTCATCCCTATATGGCTGACCAGCATCCCGATGATATAACCTAAGATCGTGAGCAAGAGTCCCTCTATCAAGATTAAGGTCAAGAGGCTCGTCGGCTTCCCGCCCATGACTCGGAGCAGAGATAGCTCATACTTTCTTTGCTTCAGCGAGTTGAGTAGAGAAACAAAAATGCTGAGAGCTGAGACGATTGCAATCAAGAGTGCAATCAATTGCAAGGCTTTGGTACCTGTGCCCATCATATCATAGAGTCTGTTGATTTCATAAGCAGGTGATGCCGCTTGTAAGTCTGTATTCTCATTGATGTTTCTAGGTAGCTGGAGGACCTGGAAGTTTTTTGGATTCTTAAATTTTACCAAAATAGAAGTGATATCCTTATCTCCGTGTGTCAAGAGATGACTTCTAGATAGATCGTTCTGGTGATTGTGTTCGCTGTGGTCGTGACCAGAATGATCGTGACCGCTGTGGTCGTGCCCGTCGTGCTGATGTTCGTCGTGGTCGTGCCCTGCGTGATCATGCCCAGTGTGATCATCATGATCGTGTCCACTATGGTCGCTATGATCGTGGTCGCCGTGGTTGTGACCGTGATCTGAATGGTCGTGACCCTGATGCGTCTCATCAGCACTATGATCGTGGTCTGAATGGTCCTCGTGGTCGTGGCCTTCGTGATCGTGGTCTTCGTGTACGGCCCATACAGATTCTGTGCTAACGAGAATCAGTAAGTCGATGACACTACCTGTAGGTTTGAGGATGCCTTTTACGGTCAATACTCCGTGATCATGGGTGAGATCTTCGTCGTGATTGAAGCCGTGTGAACTGGTAAACTGTGCACCTATCCCTAAGCCCAACTCTTCTGCTACGCGACTCCCTATCGTGACCTCATACAAGTTGTTCCAGAGCTTTCCTTCTGCGAGTTTTGCATCGTACAACTTTAGTATGCTGTGGTCGGTGCCGACGATTCTGTAGCCTTTGTGATTGTCACCGAGACTGAGCGGTACCGACAGATCTATAAGTGGGTGTCCTTCTCTTAAGAAGGGAGTCCCTTCTTTGATAGAAATATTGCCAGTGGGGGAGTCGATATGATACATAGAACTGAGTATCATTTGTAGTGGGCTGCCTTTAGCACCGACAACCATATTGACACCACCCAGATTTTTTTCAAATTTATCTTTGAGCTGCGTGTTCATCAATAAGATGAAATTGATAAGTCCAATACCCAAGGTCAGGAGGATAAGATTCAGAAAGAGGTTGAGTGGATTATGGATCAGATTCTTCCAAGCTAACTTTATCAGATGCATCTTAGTTAAGTGTTACTTGGTGAGAAAATAAGTCCTTAAGCCGATTGTCGTGTGTGACGATGATGAGCGCTGCCCCAGCGGCCTGCGCCTGTGTCTCTAGCAGAGCCAGCACCTCTTCACAGTTTTTGTCATCGAGTGCCGAGGTCGGTTCGTCAGCAAGGATGACCTTTGGCTCATTGATCAGCGCTCGGGCTATCGATAAGCGCTGCTGTTCTCCTTGGCTCATCGAGAAGGTCTTGGCCTCTGAGCGATGGGAGATGTTGAGGGAGGTGAGCAGGTGGCTGATTTTGTTCTTATCTACGGGATGTCCAGCAAAGCGCTGAGCGAGGGCTAGATTCTCCTGAGCTGATACGGATTGGACAAAATGGGGTTTCTGGAAGACCAACCCTATATGGCTACCTCTGTATCTATCTAGTGCTCGTGGGTTCTGCTTGTAGAGCGAGCTGTCTTCGATAAAGACCTGGCCGCTCGAGGGAGGGAGTATGCCGGCAAGAATATGGAGAAGGGTCGACTTTCCGACACCGGATTGTCCTAACACTAACAGGGTTTGCTTCGTCTCACAGATAATATCTGGGAATTCAAATTTGACTTTTGCATCATATTGATGCTTGAGTTCAAGGGTCTTCAACATAAGTCGCTTGTATATCTCGTGCAAGATAATAAAGGCTATCTATTTTCAAGGGTCAGGAGTACTGGTTGATGGAAAGGCCATCTAAGTGTCTTATAGCTTAAGAAAGGAGAAGTGCTCAATGCAAAATTCCGAAATGAAACATCCAAGCCCTGGGCTGAGGACCTGGATGTCATCTGAACATTACCAACTAAAAAAATACTAACTTTTATTTTTAGCTTAAGCCTTTTGTAAGGGCTGATAAAGGAGCCTTCCTACTTGCTTAGCTTACAGCCTTTCTTTTTCTCACCCCTTTACCTCAAGGAGTGTTGCCATTCTCTTGTTATTCTGTATTAGAGAATTCACCACGCGTGATTGGATAAACAAAAACAAGTTCAGATGAAACACCAAGCGGGCAAAGACCTGGCTATCATCTGAACTATCAGTTAATAAGTACTTTATTTTTGGCGACCTACGCCTTGACAAAAGGTTGATATAGGAGTCTGCCTTCGCTATCCTTAATCATCAAGACATAGTCTCCTTTTTGGAGATTGGATAGTTTGATGAGGTCGATAGGCTTATCTGTTTTTACTCTGCTGACGATCTCCCCGCCGCGCTCCATAATGATCCAATCCAAAGTCTCTGCAGACGCTTTTTGTAACGCTACACGCAGGTAATTCTGGTCTTGAGAAATCTGTAAAGACAACCCTTGGTTGGGTATCAGACTCACTGTTTTGAGTTCTGATTTCGTTGTTGGCTTTTCGGCGACAAGGTTTTTGTCAGAAGTGAACAAGCTGTCCGTATTTGTCGTGGCCTTGAGTGTTGTCAGGTTGATAAGGGCAAGGCAAGCCCCGATGAAAAATGTTCGTTTCATAATAATGATTTTAGAAATTAACTAATGGAAGTTGTGCTTAATGATGTCGGGATTACTTCTAATCTCCTAACTAATGGTTGTACACTTATATATTTCTTAAGTACGGAAAACGTGACCTATAAAACAGAATATTTTTTTCGGATGTCGCGAAAACTAACAAGTACTGGGACTCCTAAGTCGCTCTGGGTACAAGGTTTTGATGACAGGAGGAGAGAGTAGGGGTGTGGAATTGAGGTTTTTAAGGATAATAGATAACTTTTTTAGTGCATAGTTAGGGCTAGACTCAAAATCGTCCAATCCAGAATTAGAATTTGTCTTAATCAATTGCGATATCGCTAACTAAATCTTTTCCTATCTTCCCTCTTAGATACTCACCCTAAGAATCGAAGTCTATGAATTGGAAGAAAGTATTAGGCCCAGGATTGCTGTTTGCCAGTATGGCGATAGGCGTCTCGCATCTAGTGCAGTCCACTCGTGCGGGAGCCAATTATGGCTTTGCCCTTGTCTGGATCGTCATCGCTGCCAATGTCTTTAAGTATCCCTTCTTTGAGTATGCCTCCCGCTACGCCAATGCAACTGGCGAAAGTCTTATAGATGGCTACAGGCGATTGGGGCGGGGAGCCTTATGGATTTATTTCCTTGTCACCTTAGGTTCGATGTTCTTTGTGATGGGGGCGATAGGATTTGTGACGACGGGCTTTATGGACAACCTACTAGGCTTGTCGGCCCTCTGGCCCAGCTTCAAGCTCTTTCCGACTTTGCTCCTCTTTGTGGTCTGTTGTTCTATTTTATTGGTAGGAAAATTCAGTGCCTTAGATCGCCTAATCAAGCTCATCGGAATGGTCTTATTGGTGTCTACCGTTATCGCATTTGTACTGACCCTCATCAATGGTCCTGCTGAGCGACTGCCCAACTTTGTAGCCCCTAAGATATTTGATGAGGCAGGTTTATTATTCATCATAGCGCTGATGGGCTGGATGCCGACAGCAGTTGATATGAGTAGTTGGAGTAGTCTCTGGACGATAGAAAAGATAAAGACCTCAGGTTATCACCCTGCACTAAAAGAAACGTTACAAGAATTCAATGCCGGTTATTGGGTGACGGGTCTCCTCTCACTTTGCTTTGTGACTATGGGCGCCTACCTCATCTATGGCACAGGAATAGAGATGCCTGCAGGGAGCGCAGCCTTCTCTAATAAAGTCGTCAGTTTGTACACAAGTTCTATAGGAGATTGGTCTTATTATATAATATCGGCCTCTGCCTTTTCGATAATGTTTGGTACGAGCATAGCAGTATTTGATGGCTATGCGAGAGCTTTAGAGCGGACAGCTGAGTTACTTTTCCTCAGTGAAGAGGAGGCAGTTGCCGCCCTCGATAGCAACAAGATGTACAATGCCTCTCTAATTATAATCGCTATCGGCGCCTTTATATTGATTGCACTTTTCTTGGCGCACTTCAAGACCCTGATTGATATTGCGACGACGATTTCATTTCTCATTGCGCCTATCGTTGCGCTAGCCAATATGCGTTTGGTCACCAAGAGATACGTGCCTGAATCTGCTGTGCCACCTGCGTGGATGCGGTGGTTGAGTTATGCGGGTTTTGTTTTTCTATTGGGATTTGCATTGTTTTTTGTGGTAGTGAAGTTGGGGTAGGGCGAGGAATTAGGATTAAGAGATTTCTCTTTATTGGTATGATTTGTAATGAATATAAGTCACTTATTACGAGAACGAAGATTCCTCTGTTCCGCTTCGCTACAATCGGAATGGGAAAAGTGTTTTGTGCTTAAGCAACCACTGGCGACGGTGGGTGAGCTGACGTCGAGCCTGTCAAGCATGAGTGGGAGCAGCACAGCGCATAGCCTTTGCTTGACTTGATTTTTGCTTACTTTTCATCTAAGGAAAAGTAAGACCGGAGTAAAAATCAAGGGATAACTGATTTGATATTCGAGTTATCTTTGGATTAGTTAAAAAAGTGTTTGGAATGAAAAACCAGTCATTCATCCTCTGCCAATACGACCTTCCTAAACTTCAAAAAGTAATCTACAAAAGATATAACTGTCAGCGCCAGTGAAAAATAAATGATCCACATATACTGAGGGAAGTTGATGAGCAGGGCCATCATCCCGGCAAAGAGGATGGCTGTCTTAAACTTGCCGACGGGGCTCGCTTTGATTTCGACCTTGTTGTAGCTGGTGTAGATCCGCATACCCATCACGATGATCTCTCGGTAAAGGATAATAAAGGTCACCCAGCACGGAATTTTACCGGCAACGCTAAAGACCAAGAGAGCAGACAGGACAAAGAGCTTATCAGCGGTAAAATCGTGGATGGCACCGAGGTAGCTGGTCTTCTTTTCGAGTCTGGCAACATAACCATCTAGAAAATCGGTTAGACCAGCGATGATGACGATCACCAAGAGAAAAACCTCCTTGTGGGCCCAATCAGATAGGTAGACGAGTGTCAATGGGGTAAAGACGACCCTGAGAAAGCTGATCAATTGGGCTAGATGGAGGTGTTTCACGGTGCCAAGATAGGGCAATTTTGGAGGACGCAATAAACTAGATTTATTAAGTATTCTGCACAATGGACAGTCTATAAATGCCATTTTTGCAATTCCTAGCCACTTTCGAGAGTGTCTATGGTCATATTGTCACCTTATTGAGGGTGGTACGGCCTTTGTGGACTATATGCTATCTTGTAAAAACCCATAATCAGAACTTAATAAATAATGGAAAAAGGTAATATTTCAGTACAGGCGGATAATATATTCCCCATAATCAAGAAGTTTCTCTATTCTGATCAGGAGATCTTCCTCAGAGAGCTCATCTCCAATGCAACAGATGCGACGACCAAGATCCAGACCCTCTCCTCCAAAGGAGAATTCAAAGGGGAGCTGGGTGACTTGACCATCGATATCATCCTCGATGAAAAGAAGAAAACGCTGACCATAAGAGATAGAGGCCTCGGGATGACAGAAGCAGAGGTCAAGAAATATCTCAATGAAGTCGCATTCTCCTCCGCGGATTCTTTCTTAAAGAAGTATAAGGATGATGCCAATATCATCGGACACTTCGGTCTAGGTTTCTACTCTGCCTTCATGGTCGCTGATAAAGTCGAAGTCGATACCAAGTCTTACAAGAAATCTGGTAAAGCGGTGAAGTGGTCTTGTAAGGGAGATCCTAAGTTCCAGTTGGGCGAGGGGAGTAGAGACTTTAGAGGGACGGATATCATCTTGCACATCTCTGAGGACAGTACAGAGTTCTTGCAGAAGGCGAGGATTCAGTCTCTATTAGATAAGTACTCTAAGTTTTTGCCTTTCCCGATTAGATTCGGTACTAAGACAAGGACAGAGTGGGAAGGCGAGGGCGAAGACAGAAAGTCTAAAGAAATCGTAGAAGACAACATCGTCAACAACACGGCTCCACTGTGGAAGAAGAAGCCGAACAAACTTAAAGAAGACGACTACAAAGAATTTTACCAAGAGCTCTACCCGCACAGTCAGGAGCCACTCTTTTGGATACACTTGAATATAGATTTTCCTTTCAATCTGACGGGGGTACTCTACTTCCCTAAGTTAAATAATTCCCTCGAGATACAGAAGAACAAAATCCAGCTTTACTCCAACCAAGTTTATGTGACGGATGATGTCAAGGAGATTGTACCGGAGTTTCTTTTGTTGTTACACGGGGTTATAGATTCACCTGATATTCCATTGAATGTCTCTCGTTCTTATCTACAGAGCGATAGCAATGTGCGGAAGATCACGTCATATATCACGAAAAAAGTAGCGGATAAATTAAAGTCACTATACAAGAAAGATAAAGAGAACTTTGAGAGCAAGTGGGATGATGTAGGAACCTTTGTCAAGTACGGAATGCTGTCTGATGAAAAATTCTATGACAAGTCCAATGCCTTCTGCTTGGTCAAGAATACGGAGAATGAATTCAACTTATTTGACGACTATGTAGAAAAAGTAAAGGCAACACAGACGGATAAGAACGACCGTACAGTTATTCTCTACTCTAATGACGAAAAAGCGCAGCACTCGTATATAGAATCTGCTAAAGCTTATGGCTACGATGTGTTGATGATGAATAATGTGATTGACAATCACTTTATGCAGCATATGGAGCAGAAAAATGCGCAGAAGATCACTTTTGTAAGAGTGGATTCTGATACTGTCGATAAGTTGGTCCAGAAAGACGAAGAGGCTGCTTCTGTACTATCAGAAAAAGAGGAAGAAAAGGTCAAAACACTCTTCACCGATTCTCTAGGCGATCTGAAAGGCGGCACTATAGAGTTACGACCTCTATCTCCAGAAGACCATCCTGTGATGATTACCAAGCCAGAGTTTATGCGTCGTATGCAGGAGATGCAGATGATGCAAGGGATGAAGATGGGCGATATGCCAGAGATGCATAATATCGTTGTCAACTCTAATCACCCACTCATTACGGATAAGCTCCTTAGTAAGATGTCGGGCGATAAGAAAGAGCGCTATGCTAAGTATCTCTACAATCTGGCTCGACTCAATCAGAATATGCTCAAGGGCGAAGAGATGAGCGAGTTTATCAAGACGAGCTTAGAGTTTATGAAGTAACCTTCGACAAGACTACAGGAATAAAATTGAATTAAGTCAGCAGTATTAACTGCTGACTTTTTTATTGGAGTATAGGAGAGAGTTGATTGTAAATGATGTTTTGCTTAGATGATCTAACTCTTGGTATCTTTACCCCTTATGAAGTCCCTTATTCCTCTATCTGTTCTGTCTTTCCTCACCATCCTATCCTCTTGCTTTACCCTTAAGGAGGGTGACATTTTGTTCCAAGATATCGACTGTGGCCCTTATTGCGAAAGCATAGAGACCGTGACCAAAGGATACAAAGGTGCCGATCTCTCCCACGTAGGCCTAGTACTCCAAGGCGAAGGAGGAGAGCTGCAAGTCATAGAAGCCAATACCAATGGCGTACAACTCGTCTCTATAGATACTTTTCTGTTGCGGTCGTCTGATGCAGAGGGTAAGCCTAAGGTTCTTGTCGGTAGACTGAAAAGAAAGCACCGCGCGCTCATCCAAGACGCCAAGGACTCTGCACAGGCTTTGCTCGGATCTGCTTACGATCCTATATATGACATCACCGACGATAGCTATTATTGTTCGGAGTTGCTCTACGAGTCTTTTAAGAAGGCCAACGGAGGGGAGCCAATTTTTGACTTGTATCCGATGACGTTTATTGATCCTGAGACGGGAGAGCTATTTCCTATTTGGGTAGAGTATTTCGAGTCACTCGATCATCCCATCCCGCAAGGAGAGCTTGGGCTCAATCCTGGCGGCATGTCAACCTCTCCAGTATTGCGGATAGTACATCGTTATGGACGGCCTAGTGGGATGTTGTTGCGTTAGGATAATAAAACAAGTATTTACTAAGCATTTTTTGCGACGAGATGACACAGCATTATTAGAACTTAATAAGCCAGTTGATGTCCGTAGCGACAACTGAGTGTCTCACCTTTATGCGTATCTTGAGGGCAAATCATTATTAATAAGTTATACGGCCACACCAATGAGACGATATGCAACTTTATTTTTCTTCAGTTTTATAGCAACTAGTTGTTTTACGCAAAGCGAATGTGAATCGACTTGGTTGGACACAGCGAGTGTACTTAAGAATAACTATAGGCAAAGCTCTACAGATAACTTGGCTAGATTAATTTTTAATGATACCTGGTCTGATCCTGTATTTAATGGAGATGGGACGAGCACTCTATTTGATCTTGGAATTGCTAGAGGATTTTGGGTGACCGGTATGGACCCTAGTGGGACAGTCAAGGTAGCGGCGAGTAGCTATAATGATTCTGATTATGCATTGGGTCCTATTTGGGCCGACACTGTAGATGAGGCTATCGTCTGTAATTTTTTTAGACGGGTATGGACTGTGAGCGGTGATGAGATCAGACAAGTTCAGGCAGACTTTTTAGATGGTACTCTGGAGGTAGATAATATCCCTCAAGATATTTTGGAGTGGCCCGCTAAGGGCAATCCACATATAGAGGCGCTAGCGATTGAGGAAGACTTAGCGCCTTTTTTTGACTATAAAAGAAATGGCATCTATGATCCACTTGATGGTGATCTGCCCTTGCCAGTAGTTAATACTAGTGATTTTATTCCGCATCAATTAAGATTTTATGTCATCAATGATAGGGGAGCGCATACATTGAGTAGAGGCATCCCGCTCGATCTAGAATTGCAAGTCACAGAGTTTGTCACCAATCCAACAGAACCCTCTGAAGTGGCCACCACAGTTTTTTCTAGAGTGAAATATGTCAACAAAGGCTCAGAAGATTTAATCGATTTTAGAATTGGGGTTTGGGATGACACAGACCTTGGATGTTATACAAATGACTTTATGGGGACGAACCGCTCTTCCTCTAGTACTTTTATCTACAATAGGTCTGGAGTAGATGATGATAATGGATGTGCGGTAAGCATCTCAGATAGTATCAACACTATAAGGAGTTTAGTGTTTTTTAATTGTGATCTGCAGACGTCTATGTACTACTTTAACTGTGGCGTCGTGGATCCGTCACCAAGTCAATGCGATCCACAGACTGCAATGGATTATCATAGATACCTCAATGGACAGTGGAGAGATGGTACACCCTTGACAATTGGTGGTGATGGGCTTAATCCCGGTAGTACAGATACGACGGCCTTTGCTTTTACAAGCTTACCGAATGATCCTCTGGGCTGGTCTATGCAAGACGTCTTTGGATTTACGGATATCAGAACGGTTTCTTCTACTGGCTTAGATACACTAGCTGCGGGTGAGTCTGGTATGTTGGACTTTGCTGATCATTTATTAATAAGTGAGTCTACTGGCCTAGATATTTTTGATAACTATCACGACATAATCTGGGATCTCAAGAAGGATTATACCTTTGACATATTGGGTTTTGTCACAAGTACAGAAGACGATAATTCTCAGGACAGGCCTCTGTTTGGTATCCGACCCAATCCTGCAGATGCTTATCTCGATGTCACATTTAATCAACCGCTAGAGGGTGAGCTGATAGTGCACACGATAGAAGGCCTCTTTGTCGAGGTCATCCCAGTAGCAGGCCAGCCTACCTTGCGATTAGGACTCGGTGACTACGCTAGAGGGACTTATGTGATGACCCTCGTCTCAGAATCGAGTCTCTACACGCAAAAGTTTCTCAAGCTGAAATAGGCTGATTTTTGAAGAAATCTATGCGAGAAACTATTATTCTGCCTTATTGAGTGGTCTTAACGAGCACTTTATGTGACTAACCCTCTTTGCTGCGTCCAAATGGTATTAGATAATACAGTAAAACACAAAAAACATGTTTGGAAGTCTTAAGCAATTAGCAATGAGGAAATTAATGGAGAAGATGGCATCTAATGCAC
>CALFUU010000071.1 GCA_937929835.1 uncultured Saprospiraceae bacterium
GATCATCCTGATAATGTAGGTGTCGAGTATCGGCCTGTACCAGATTCTATGGATACGACTAAGGAATTGAGTGGTGTAGAAAAAGATTTTTCTGATTGGTTGTATCAGACTCAGAGATTTTTTAGTCTCGAGCATACCAAGTTGAAAATGTATCAGTCCGATGATGAGACCGAAGAAGCGTTTCGTATGCGACTACAGACACGAGCCAAGGAAGAGCGAGACCAAGAAGTGGATGCGTTGCACGATAAGTATGATGCCAAGTTTAGCAAATTAGAGCAAAAGATACGCAAGGAAGAGCGAGACCTCGATGAAGCGCAAGCCGAGCGCAGCAGTCGGAGAAATGACGAGTTTCTCAATGTCGTCGAGACAGTCTTTGGCGGTGTCTTTGGAGGTCGCCGACGTCGATCTGTGTCTTCTGTATCGACGAAGAGAAGGATGGCCAGAAAAGCCGCAGAAAAAGTCCGTGAGTCTGAAGAAGATCTCGAAATGCTAGACCAAGCTAAGCGAGAACTAGGGAATGAGCTGCATTATAAAATTGAAGACATCTCACACAAATGGGAGTCCGTAGAGAAAGACCTTATCAAAAAAGAGATCACCCCTCGCAGAACGGATGTCAAAGTTATCGACCCGATTATAGTGTGGTATCCTTACTGGGTGAGTGGGGGTGGTGTACGGCATTCGGCGCTGGAGTAGAAAGGGCAATTATGAGTGCCTCTAGAGGTAAAGTTTGTTGTAGTATTCTAGCTGTTACACTTTTCTTTCATACGCAGTTTGAACATATCGTTATCAAAAGCTATTGGTTCTCCACTTTTTTCTGCCACGCTTAGTGCTTTATTAGTCGCTTTGATTTTTTTTGATTCAATTTCGAACAACCTTAATCCACTTCGAATCACTTCGCTTGCAGAGTTGTGCCGCCCAGATTTAATTTCATTTTGAATGAATTTCTCAAAGTGATCTCCTAGAATAATTGGGTTTTTTTTATTCATAGTATGATGATGTTTCTTCTCCATAGTTTTGTAGGTATGACAAGATAGGATTTTTACAATAGTTTAAGAAACAAAAAAAAGCCATCTGCGTCGCAGATGGCTTTCCTTTTTTTATGTGAGCTAGATTACTTTCTGATGATCGTCATCTTAGCATTGTTCATTGCGGGTAGCATCGCTACTACTTTTACTGGGACGTTGTTGGCGTCATAGTAGTAAGAAGTGATCTCGTTTTCATTCTCTGCATTGGTAACTGTAATTAGTTGGTGCGGCTTGTCCATATAGTCGGTCATTCCTTTGTGCTCTGCGATAACTTTTTTGGTTTTCATAGTCATCATATCGGCAATGTTGTAAGTCATCTTATCGCCTTCTTTCATCCCGAGTTTGCCGAGCATAATATCAAATCCTGCTCCATCACAGACCATCGCACCGTCGCTCTCTATCGCCATCTCTTTGCCCATCATACTGGCTATAGCTTTGTTGTCTTCGTATCTTATAGACATCTTTTGGCCACCTTGCTCAGTCTCTCTCCTTATGGCTTTGAACTGGGCATCATACGTGACCATATCGACCATATCACCCATCATACTAGATGCCTTATCTGTTACCGTCCAGTTGTTGCCCGTCTTCTCTATTTTTCTCGATGAGGTCATAGGGATTTTCTGCCCAGCCATTTCTAGTGCTATATCCCAGTTGCTTGATTCTGAGGTCCAAGCGTGTGTTACTGCAGGTAGAGTGGCGATGGCTGCAGAATTATCCGCTTCAGCAAGTTTTACAGAATTGATATCCACTTTTAGATTCCTGAGGGTTTCCGCTACATCCTCTGGTACATCTTTCTGATAACGACCACCAAGATGTGTCGCTAAGAATTTTTCTATCTGAGCATTCATAGCCATTCTGTTAAGTGGCTTCCTGAATCCGTGACCTTCATCCATAGCGAGTAGATAATCTACGGAGTGGCCTTTGTCTCTGAGAGCGATGGCAATCTGATCTGCTTCTGCTTTTTTGACTCTCGGATCATTGGCGCCTTGGACGATGAGGAGCGGCTTAGATATTTCGTCAGCGCTAAATAATGGACTAGCTTCTCTCAGTAGTTTTTGCCCTTCTTCTGTTTCTGGATCTCCGACCATTTCGTAGAGCCACTTTCTTCCCGCTTCCCAGTAGGGTGGGATAGATTCCATAAGCGTAAATAAATTACTAGGACCGACGATGTCTACACCACAAGCATATTCGTCTGGTGTAAAGGCCAAACCTGCCAGCGTCGCATATCCCCCGTAGGAGCCGCCCATAATCGCTACCTTATCTGGGTTGGCAATGCCATTGTTGACAAGATATTTCTTACCCCAAGTGATGTCATCTTGCATCAGCTTGCCCCATTGCTTATCTCCAGCATTGAGGAAGTCTTTGCCATATCCACCACTCGCTCTGAAGTTGGGCTGTAAGACGACATAGCCTCTGTTGTTGAGAAACTGGACAGTGCTTCTATAGCCCCAAGTATCTCTTGGTCCTTTTGGTCCACCGTGTACAACGATGACAGCTGGGAGATTTTTTCCCTTTGTTCCTTTTGGTATAGAGAGGTAGGCTGGTATCGTCGTGCCATCGCTGCTCTTATAAGATATAGGTTGCATTGTCGATAGATGCTGCTCTATTTCTTTGAGGTCTGGTCTCGGTGTATATTGTAGTATAGGATTGTCTGTTGCTGGGTCATAGAAGTAGACTTCAGTAGCATACTTGTCCCCAGATACAGAAACCAGCATTTTAGAATAATCTTTAGTAAAACTAGAGAAGCCAACTTCCTTTCCTGGGAAGTGCGCTTTGAGTTTATTGTAGATGTTTTCCCAATTTTTATCCTTAAAGTATCTTACACGTTTGTCATAGGTGTAAGAGGTGCTGATGATTTCTCTTGTGTTATCATTGACCCATAGGCCTCCGAAGTCTACCATTCCTTTAGGATCACTTTCTACCTTGGTGAGACTTCCTGTACTCGGGTTCATTTTGAACATTGTGGACAGATTCATCTCACCTTTGTTGGTTACGAGATAACACTCTTTGTTATCCGGTGTCCAGTTAGCAATGTAAGCTGATTCTTGTAGATTGGTTTTATAGATTTCTTTGAAGGTGCCATCATCCTCTACACGCATAATCTGATTGTTGCCATCTTCATCTGTTCTATAAGCGATACGCATATTCTCATCCCAATCAAATTCGTAGCCTCCGTATCGGTTGTTGTTTTCAAAGAGCTTGGTCAATTCTCCAGTCGATATTTTAAGACTATAGAGATCGTGCCAAGCTTTGTCTCTATCATTGATGCCGATCATCATCATATCTGGATCTTTTTTTGAGACCAAATAGATCTGAGCGCGGACATCTTCTAGTGGAGTAAGGTTTTTTGCTGTCGGTGCAGCCGTCATAGTAGCGGCAGTAGGGTCGACAGCATAGACATTGAAGTTCTCATCGCCTCCACTATCATTGACAAAAAGTACATACTTAGAATCATCTGTCCAGAAATAACCAGGGATAGGGGAGTCACTATCAGTAAGTAATTTGGCCTGATCAAAACTTTCGTTGAAGCCTTTGATCCACACGTTCATAATGCCTTCGTGCTCTCGCATAAAGGTGACGTAGTTGCCATCTGGACTCAGTTGACCACCAGCGATCACAGGATTGCCAAAGAAGGTGGCTCTGTCGATAATCGGCGTCTCATCCCGAGGTGTTGCCATGCGGTCTGAGCTTGCAGTTGAGGACTTGGAGGTGTCTTTCATGACTGTACCTGCAGCTGTATTCAAATTCTTGTTACAAGAAGATGCTACAGCGGCAAGAAGAAAGGCCGCTAAAAGTAGTTGGATGTATTTTATCATAACTATGGTTGTTTTATGCTGATGAAAGTAATTAAACTATGGTGAAAAGCCACGAATTTTCTATCAGTATAGCTGGAGTTGGGATGAGTAGCAAAGGGTTTTCGAGCAATAACTATTGAAGAAAATAAGGTGCGGAGGTGTTGTAGTGCACGTCGATTGCACGATAGCGACTTTATTTGAATCAAAATTAATAGTGAAATGAAAGACGACAAGAAAGTATCTAGACAGATTAACAGACTCACCTTAGACATCGAGCAATTGGAATTGCAGCGCTTGGATGAGGCGGTACACTCTGAACTTGCTGATTACTATTTTGAGCGGGCAGAACTGTACTTCAAGTCAGAAAATTTTGAGTGGGCGATAGAAGACTATAACCAATGCCTAGAGCTCAATCCTTATTTCTACGAAGCGGATATGGGCAGAGAGATGGTGTATATGGCTATGAAGTCTGCGGTTGCTGCCTAGTAGGTCAGGACCTTACTTGCTAAACTTAACCATAAAGACCCCAGAAAGTATTAGGGCAAGAGCCAGCATAATGTACAGGCTTATGTATTCTCCATCTAGGAAGCCCCATCCCAAGGCAACTATAGGCGTGATGAAACTTACCGAACTGGAAAATACAGCATCTGTAATCTGGATCAGCTTAAAGAAGAGAATATTAGCACCAAAGGTCCCAACTAGAGACAACGTCAATAGAGAAATGAGTGAAACATTGGCCTCACCCGTCAGCGTTACAGGTATGAAATCTGTCGTCAGCAGATAACCTAGAGCCCCGGGCCCGATCACTGCAAAGGACAGTGTGCTGATGACTAGAGGGTGCAAGCCTTTTAGTTTTGAAGCCACGGTGTTGGCACTGATGCCATAACAGAGCGTAGCTAGGACTAAGAGCATCCCCATCAAGATAGGAAATTGCTCATTACCATTACCTCTAGAGAAAAAGATGATAAGCGTTCCCGAAAAACCTAAGGTAATACCCAATAGCTGCTTGATCTGAAAGCGCTTTCCGAAAAAGGCCACCCCCAATAGAAAAGCAAAGATGGGTGTCAAGGCATTGAGCAAACCTGCTACGCTACTAGATATCTCCGTCTGTGCCGTGGCATAGAGTAGGGCAGGGAGGCCAGACCCACAGAGCCCAACTATGATCAGAGGCAGCAGGGATCTTCTCTCGACTTCTTTGTACCGTGTAATAAGTAGAGGTAAGAATGCTAGAAAAGCAAAGACAATCCGCCCAGCGGCGACTTGATTGGCACTATAGGCGATGAGCGATTTCTTGATGAGTATAAAGGAACTGCCCCAGACGAGACTCAAAAACAAGAGAAGTCCCCAAGCTAAAATTGTGTTGTCTTTGGTCGTTGTATGCATCGACTGCGAACATACCAACATTTAAGGGCTCGGCTGTTGGTAATTAGGGTATAATGTTAAGAGTGCTAGCTTTTCATTTACTGTAAATTCGCCAACCATAATCAAGATCTATTTTAAAGAACCCCATAATAGTATAATGATAGATGTAAAGCTGTTTGCTGGACACGCGACGACCACACTTGCTGGAGAGATCGCTGATCACTACGGAGAGCGCTTAGGAAAACTAGAAGTGAAGCGATTTAGTGACGGAGAGATGCAAACTATTATTCCAGAATCTGTAAGAGGCACCTATGTCTTTTTTATCCAATCCACGACAGCACCTGCGGATAACCTCCTAGAGCTGCTCCTGCTTATAGATGCAGCCAAGCGGGCTTCTGCAGGCTATATAACTGCTGTTATTCCGTACTTTGGTTATGCACGACAAGACAGAAAAGATAAGCCTAGAGTCCCTATATCGGCTAAGCTCATTGCCAATCTTTTGGCTTCAGCTGGTGTCAATAGGATAGTGACGATGGATTTTCACGCAGATCAGATCCAAGGATTTTTTGATTTACCCGTGGATCACCTGCGGGGGGAAGCCATATTTATTCCTTTCTTGAAGACGCTGGATATGAGCAATGTCGTCTTTGCCTCACCTGATGTGGGCGGCGTCAAGCGTGCTAGGAGCTATGCCAAGTACTTTGAGAGAGACCTCGTGATAGGGGACAAAGTCAGGAAAGTGGCCAATAAGGTAGAAAGTATGACCATCATAGGAGAAGTGGAGGGAGCAGATGTCATTCTCGTAGATGACCTCGTAGATACAGCTGGTACACTCTGCAAAGCCGCACAGGCCATAATGGACAAAGGAGCCAAAAGTGTCAAAGCCATCGCGACTCACGCCGTTCTATCAGGGCCAGCCTATGAGCGGATTAATGACTCTGTACTGGATGCCCTCTACGTGACGGATACCATAGCGCTCAGACAGCAATCAGAAAAGATTCAGGTGTTGAGTTGCGCTAAGCTCTTTGCTAAGGCGATCAGAAATACACACGAGTTCAAATCTATTTCGGCTCTATTTGTAGATTAAGTTGATGTCCTAGGTAGCAATGAGGTGGTTCTAACAGAAACAGAAAGAATGAGTTGCCCCTATCTAATTGAGAGTAAGACACTTATATATAGCAGAATCACATATGGAAAAACCAAGACAGAGATAGGGCTAGTCGGCAGATCCTTGAGGATATCCTTGCTTGACAAACTCTTTTTTTTCTATCTTTGCACTCCTTTTAGAAATACCTAAAGCGTTATAAACCAAGGTTATGCAAACTGAAGTATTCAAAGCAGAAGCGAGAGACGTCAAAGTCAAAGCAGCTGATATAAGAAAGCAAGGCAGAATTCCTGCAGTTCTATATGGTCCAAATGTCAACGAGCACTTCTCTGTGACTCATAATGACATCAAGAAACTAGTCTATACACCCGATTTCAAAGTAGGTGAGGTAGAGCTAGGTGGGACCAACCATAAGTGCATTGTTAAAGATGTACAATTTCATCCTGTTACAGATCAGATTAGACACATTGATTTCCTTTTGCTCAAGGAAGGGACTAAAGTCAAAGTTGAGCTTCCAGTGAAGTTCAAAGGTGTATCTCCAGGTGTAAAAGAAGGTGGTACATTAATGCAGTCTATGCGTAAGGTGAAAGTAAAGCTTGACCCTAAGGATCTTGTAGATGAGCTATTTGTAGATATTTCAGAATTGACTCTAGGAGATTCGATCAGAGTAAAGGACTTAGAAGTAGCAAAAGGTATAGAAGTAATGGTCAATGAGGCTACGCCGATAGCATCAGTTGAGATACCAAGAGCACTTAAGTCAGCTCAGGCAGCTGCAGAAGGTACAGAAGAAGCAGCAGCAGGTGCAGAACCTGCAGCGGAGTAAGCTGTTCTATCAAAACATAAAAAACATAGGTCCGACGTGCTTCTGCACATCGGACCTTTTTTATGAATCTAATCTAAACTTCACCAATCTTAACCGTATCATTTAATAAAAAGGTGTGCTTCGGTGTGTGCTTTCAGCGACAATTGTGTATATAGGCATATGGGTCACAATAACCCTTTATTGATTAAATAATGAACCATGACACCCTTAGATTTCGTTAAGTCTTTGTTTGGTTTTAAAACTAGCTCAACTATGATAAATCTTATACTATTCGGCCCTCCAGGCTCAGGAAAAGGTACTCAAGCGGCCCACTTGGTAGAGAAATTTGGACTAACCCATATCTCGACAGGTGATCTATTCCGCTACGAACTGGGTAACAACACGCCTCTAGGTCAGGAAGCCAAAAAGTATATGGATAAAGGTGAGCTCGTTCCGGACTCTGTGACCATCTCTATGTTGGAGAATAAAATGAATATGACGCCTAATCCTAAAGGGTACATCCTTGATGGTTTTCCGCGTACGCTGGCTCAGGCAAAAGCCTTGGATGCAATACTCCAAGGACGTGATACCAAAGTCACACATCTCCTTGCACTAGACGTGGATGATGAAGAAATTGTCAAGCGACTGCTAGAAAGAGGTAAGACGTCCAATCGGGCAGATGATGCCAATGAAGAGGTCATCCGCAAGCGTATAGTGGAGTACAATGCGAAGACAAGTCCCGTTTTTGATTATTACGATAAGTCTGGCGTATCTAAGAAGATCGAAGGTGTAGGTTCAGTAGAAGAGATATCGACACGTCTAGCAGCAGCTTTAGTCTAGTTATATCTTCAGATCTTTGAGGACCAATTTGTAGAGCTGCTCCTCTGAGGGCTGCTCGGGGTAAGCCGGCATCTGGCCAGTAACTTCCTTGATGACAGTAGCTGTTGTAGACCCGATGGCATAGATCTTTTTTCCTTCGGTTTTGTGTTGATGGAGGTAACCTAGAAAGTTGAGCGGGCTAGTAAATACAAGCAGATCGCAGTCAGGGATCTTCAGTTTTTTGTCCACTTTGTTATCATAGACATTCAGGTGTATAGGGTCGATATTGAGATCGTATTGCGCGAGGCTGTCCATAGATTTTTTGGCCTTGGGAAACAAAACTCTGTAGCCATTCCAGCGTCGATTGATCTGCTTGCTCAGTGCCTCCAGATCACCAGTCCCGATAAGGTCTGCTTCCTTCCTTGTTATTGTCGAGAATACTTTATTGCTGGCTGGACCCATAACACCATACATCACATTGGGGTCATAGGGTACTTTGGTTAGGTAAGCGGCTATGGCTCTTGCGCTGTAGAAGAAGACAGCATTATGAGGTGGAGGAGGCATTGAAAATGAGAGTTCTTTAAACTTTAGAAAAGATTTGTCAATAATCTTGACTCCAGACTTCTTCAGCTTAAAAAATGGTGACTGCTTGCTTAATTGACGAGAGATAAACAGGTGGACTTTAGTTTTTTTTGATGCCATTACTCTTCAAATAAATCATCAAGTTGTCTACCCATCATCAATGCCTTAAAGCATCTTGTTGCGGCAATCACATCCGCTCTAGCATTATTGGGAGGAGAGTAAGCCTTGCTAAAGATGATCGCATGTAGTTCTGTGAGAGTTGGCCATTTGAACCCACCCGTCTTAGAGGGGAGTTTGCAGTAGTGGGTACTCTCTTGCATCAAGCAGAAGCGTTCTTTTTTAAATAAAGTATGATCTATGCCTTTCCTGATATACTCGGCAGCGAGCACACATTCATTGACATTTAGATTGTGGGCCAATACATAATCCACCTGTGCTAAGGCTTGATCAAATGCCTCCAATGCACTTTCAAGTGGAATAGCTCTGGAGCTCATCTCCTCCGCATCTAGTTTGACATAATCACAGATTTCTGGCGTTATCTCAAAGCCATTGGGCTCTATTATAAAATTCTGATTGTCGACAGGCTTCAGTTCTTTATCTAGTATAATCCAAGAGAGATGTATCATTCTAGGCCAAGAAAAAGTATCTGTAAAGGGAGCCGTGTAGCTCTTGGGTTTTTCTATGGGAGAAGTGTCAAAAATCAAGTACATAATTAGTGCCTATCTATTGGATGTAAAGTTAATCGGGTGGGCGTGGGTAGTTTAATTTTTTACAGAGTTTTAAATCTCCTTACTCATTAATTCGTCAACCATCGCCGTTACTAGACCATCGCTGGTACTTCTACTTAGATGGTGTCGCTTGATATCGGTTCCATTAGCAGCATAAGCCCCGTACAGATGATAATTGCCTAATTGATCGACTTCGCAGTAGACACCGAGTGGTACTTGACAGCCGCCGTCCATCATCTTGAGTACTTGGCGCTCGATGTTGGTAGACCGAGCCGTATCGACTTGATGGATGTGCTGTATGATTTTTCGCATCTCTGAGTCTGCTTTGCGGACTTGATAGGCTATGACACCTTGGCCAGGAGCAGGGACAAATTCTCTAGGGTGGAGACGTGTTGTGTTAAGGTCAGAAAGATCAAGATCCAATCTATTGACGCCAGCACTAGCTAAGATGATAGCATCATAATCTCCAGTTCTTAGTTTTTCTACTCTTGTTGGCACATTGCCTCTCAAGTCTTGAGTGGTTACTTGAGATGCAAGGCTATGGAGCTGTGTCTTTCTTCTTATAGAAGAAGTGCCTACGACAGCACCTGCTTTGAGGGCATAAGTTTGCTTGAGGTCAACAGAGGCCTTTCGGGTGATGAGTAAGTCTGCTGGGTCCTCCCTACTTGATAGACCTGCCAGGACGAGACCCTCAGGCTGGACAGTAGGCATATCCTTGAGTGAGTGCACTGCGACATCCACTTGTTCTTCTAGCAAGGCGTCTTCGATTTCTTTGGTAAAAAAGCCCTTGCCTTCCATCTTGTCAAAACCGATATTCTGGATCTTGTCCCCCTGTGTTTTGATAATGTGGAGTGTGCAATCAAAACCTAACGCTGTCAATTCTGTCTTGACTTTATTGGCTTGCCACAGAGCAAGAGCGCTACCTCTGGTACCTATTCGTATATTTCTAGTCATCTGCTGGCAAAGTTATCTGATATTCAGCGTAAAGAATAATTCAAGCTAATTTTATGCTAAAGACTTGTAAATCAGTGTATTTAAATATTAATAAATAAATTATGTGAAATATGATTAAATAAGAACTGACGCTTTGCCGTTTGATTACCACGGTTTCTGATACAGTAATCTAAATCTGGGCAGAAATCGTAATCAGTTAGAAACGAAAAAACTTAACAACTTACTACACCCTCTGACGAGATTTGGGTACCAAAGTTGTATATCTAATACCTAACTAACTCTGAGTTAGTTGTTACTTTTGCAGCGATTTTTATGACATACACCGTAGGTACTATAGCAGAGATGATAGGAGGTTCACTGACAGGTGATTCATCTATAGAGATTTCAGGAGCGGCAGGTCTAGACCAAGCGAGTTCTGGCGAAATAACCTTCTTATCAAGTGACAAGTATATAGAAGAATCTAAGCGCACAGGCGCTTCTGCTATTCTCGTCCACGAAAAATATGCAGATAAGCCATTTACAATTCCGACTATCAGTGTCGGCAATGTGTATTCTGCATTGGCTGAGATATTGACGCTATTTGACTCAGCGGAAGGTAGAGAGCCTGGGGTGCACAGTATGGCTTTTTGTGCACCAAGTGCCAAGGTCGCCGCGACAGCACACATAGGTCCATTTTGTGTCCTGAGTGAAGGTGTAGAGATTGGCGAGGGGACGCATATCCTTGGACATGTCCATATTTCTAAAGATGTAAAGATTGGTGAGAATTGCCTCATCTATCCTGGTGTCAAGATCTATAAGGACACCGTAATAGGTAACCAATGTATCCTGCATAGCAATGTCATCGTTGGTTCAGATGGGTTTGGTTTTGCACCGCAGAAGGATGGTAGTTTTGTCAAGATACCACAGATAGGCCATGTGATCATTGAAGATCAAGTGGAGATTGGGGCCAATACGGTTATAGATAGAGCCACTATGGGCGCTACGCTCCTTAAGAAAGGTGTCAAGCTTGATAACCTCATCCAAGTGGCACACAATGTAGAAATCGGCGAAAACACGGTTATAGCAGCCCAAGCAGGTATAGCGGGCTCCACTAAGTTAGGGGCGCATTGTCAAGTAGGTGGTCAAGCAGGTATAGTGGGTCATCTCACCTTAGCAGATAGGACCTTGATACAAGCTCAAAGTGGTGTCACTCGATCTACCCGAGAGCCGGGTACCAAGTTGTATGGCAGCCCTGCACTAGATTATAGCAACTACCTCAAATCCTATGCAGTCTTCAAAAACCTCAACGATCTACAATCCCGCATCAAAGAGCTAGAGAAAGCCCTTTCTGAGCTCAAAAGTTGATCGTAACGACTTGACGCGTCCAATTCTACTTCTTATCTAAACTGCGTGTCCCAGATAGTCCGTTCTGATTACAAATAATCAGTACATCTTTTGATATATACAATAAATAAAACGACCTTCAACCAAGAAACAGAATCCAAAAACTATAACTCGGAGGCAGCTAACTTCTGGGCATATCTTAATATGAAACAAGCTACTTTAAGCCAATCTTTCCAACTAGAAGGAATAGGATTACACACTGGCCAAATGGTAAAAATGGTCTGTAAGCCAGCCGAGGTGAATTCCGGAATCGTATTCAAACGTATGGATATAGATGGTGCTCCAGAAATTCTGGCTTCCATCAATCATCTTGACTCTACCTTCAGAAGTACTTGTCTTGCTAAAGGCGAGGTGAAAGTATCGACGACAGAGCATCTACTATCGGCACTTGTAGGTATGCGTATTGATAATGCAATTATCGAACTCACTGGGTCAGAGATCCCTATTTTGAATGGGAGCGCAGAGCCATTTGTCACTGCTATAAAAGCGGCAGGAAGACAAGAACAAGAAGCAGACCGACAGTATCTAGAATTAGATAAGACACTAGAGTTCAAAGATGAAGAGAGTGGGGCAGAGTATTTGTATATGCCAGTGGACTCCATAGAAGAAACGGAGTACACCACCATTATAGAGTACAATAGCAAGATCGGTCGTCAAGTTGCGATATGGAACCAGGGTGTCTCGTATGATAAAGAGATAGCACCTGCGAGGACTTTTGTGTTTGTCAATGAGCTAGAGGAGTTACACAAACAAGGTGTTATAAAAGGCGGACGTGTCGATAACGCTATTGTTTTCAGTCACAAAGATTTTTCTCAAGATAGAGTCAAAAAATTAGCAGAGCACTTCAATGTTGATGACGAGATGCTTGTAGATAATGGTATCCTGAATGGGCTGAACTTAAATTATCCAAATGAGCCAGCGCGGCATAAGCTTCTAGATATGATCGGTGATCTGTTCCTGTTACGGATGCCCCTCAAAGGGAAAATCATTGCTAAGAGACCAGGCCATACAGGTAATACTGCCTTCGCTAAGTTTCTAAAAGCAGAATTTCAGAAAAGGAAAAAACTTAAGGGCCTTCCGATATATGATCCGACCGCTGCACCTATTAAGGATATAGCACAGATCAAAGAGTACATCCCACATCGCTATCCTTTTTTGTTGGTGGACAAGATAATTGAGCTATCTGAAGAGCATGTAGTCGGCATCAAGAATGTCACTGCCAACGAAGAATTTTTCAATGGGCACTTTCCAGGTAACCCAGTTTTTCCAGGAGTCCTGCAGATGGAGGCCTTAGCGCAAACGGGTGGTATTCTAGCACTGTCAACTGTAGAAGAACCAGAAAATTGGAACACCTATTTTCTAAAGATGGATCAAGTAAAATTTAAGAAGTTGGTTCGTCCAGGCGATACGATGATTCTCAAAATGAAATTGTTGACACCTATACGCCGTGGTATCTTTCATATGCAGGGCACTGTCTACGTCGGCGAGACGATTGTTTCTGAAGGTGAACTGACCGCTCAGATAAGTAAAAAGCAAGCCTAACTCTCTATACCTAATTCAGATGTATGACTAAGATCTCACCACTAGCACACGTTCATCCTAAGGCAAAGATCGGCAAAGACGTGCAGATAGATGCATTTGCCTTTGTAGATGAGGATGTGGTTATAGGTGACGGGTCCTGGCTAGCTACCAACAGTATTGCCTATGCCGGTACAGAGATCGGCAACAATTGTAAAATTTATCCTGGAGCTGTCATCGGGGCCGATCCACAAGATCTAAAATACGCTGGCGAAAAAACAAAAGCCATCATTGGCAACAATGTACTCATCAGAGAATATGTGACAATAAATAAAGGCACCAAAGCTTATGGCAAGACGATAGTTGGTGACAATACTTTATTGATGGCCTATGTGCATGTTGCGCATGATTGTCATGTAATGGATAATTGCATCATCGCCAATGCGGTCAACCTAGCGGGCCATGTAATTCTGGGCAGTCACGTATCTATAGGTGGTATGACGGCCATACAACAATTTGTAAATATAGGTGCACATACTTACATTACAGGGGGCTCTTTGGTTAGAAAAAATGTACCACCTTATGTCAAGGCCGCAAGAGAACCACTCTCCTATGTCGGTATTAATAGGATAGGGTTGGAGCGCAGAGGGTTTACTCCCGAAGCCATCAATAGGATACAAGACATTTACCGTGTACTGTTTATAAAGGGTTGGTCGATGTCTAAGGCACTGGATCACATAGAGAAGGCAATTCCTGGTAGCCCTGAGAAAAAGCACATCTTAGATTTTATCAATAAATCTGAAAAGGGCTTGATGCGTGGATTCAACAGTCTTATTGGAGATTAATCTATGGATATTCTTCTAGAAGATATCAGCAAGCGCTTTACATCGGGATGGGTATTTAGACATATCAATCATAAAATTATAAAAGGTGATCGACTGGCTATCACAGGTCAAAACGGATCAGGCAAAAGTACTTTATTGCAAATTGTCTGCGGTTACCTGACCAATACAGAAGGGAAGGTTACCTATTCTATTGATGGCCGAGAAATCAATCGTGATAATATCTTCAAGCATCTTGCGATTTCTGCTGCCTATATGGAGCTAGACGAAGAACTGTCTGCCGCAGAGATATTTGAGCATAATAAAATTTTCAAACCTTACTTGGTTAAGGAGTTGGATGAGTTTCTGGATTTGGTACAATTAGGTTCAGAACAAGACAAAGAGGTCAAGTATTATTCTTCAGGAATGAAGCAGCGATTAAGTCTAGCTCTGGCTCTGTGTATGGATGTACCCTTATTGATTTTAGATGAGCCTACTTCATTTCTCGATTATCAAAAGAAGGAGTGGTTTGCCAGGATGTTGGATCAGTATGGCTTCAATAAGACTATCGTCATCGCTTCTAATGACGACTTTGATATTCGGACTTGTAATAAATCTATAAGTCTAGATTAGGATTAATCCCTTAACCTCTCAGCTTTTTTTCCCAAGCCCAAGCAGACGCCGTCATTTCATCTAAGTTTCTTTTTGTAGCCCAGCCCAGTTCTTCTCGAGCATAAGTGGTATCTGCGTAGACAGCCTCCACATCTCCCGGTCTTCTATCTACGATTTTGTAGTTGACTTTTTCTCCAGTAGTTTTCTCAAAGGACTGGATGACTTCTAGTACACTATTCCCCTGGCCAGTTCCGAGATTGAAAACTTCGTAGTTGGACTTATTTTGCTTCTGTATCAATCTTGTGAGGGCGACAACGTGTGCTTCTGCGAGATCTACAACGTGTATGTAATCCCTGATAGCAGTTCCATCAGGTGTATTGTAATCTGACCCAAATACAGAAAGTTGCTCTCTGATACCTATGGCAGTTTGTGTGATGTAAGGCAGTAGATTATTGGGTATACCCAGAGGTAATTCTCCTATTAGTGCCGAATTGTGTGCGCCGATAGGGTTAAAGTAGCGAAGCGAAATTGTATGTAGTTCCGAGCTCTTTGTCGAGCAAGTTTCTCTTATTATTTCTTCTCCTACTTGCTTGGTGTTGCCATAAGGGGATATGGCGGGTTGCGTTGGGCTTAGCTCAGTAACGGGGAGTTTCTCTGGTTGCCCGTAGACTGTACACGAGGAAGAGAATATAAAGTTTTCGATTTTAAGATTGGCCATAGCCTCTAAGACATTGACCAAGCTACCGATGTTATTTTTATAATATCGTATAGGCTGCTCCACACTTTCACCTACTGCTTTGAGGGCGGCAAAGTGAATGACCCCAATCGCGTCAGCATGTTTTGAAAAAATCTGTGCGGTGGATTTGCTATCGCTGAGGTCTATTTCTTCAAAGGGCACTTTGACTCCAGTAATAGCCTCTAGCCCCTCCAAGACGCTTCGATCTGAGTTAGACAGATTGTCGATGATTATAGGATGATACCCAGCATTTATAAGTTCTACAATCGTATGAGAGCCTATATATCCCATTCCACCAGTGACGATTACTTTTTGTAGTGACATATTATTATTGGTTTTTTTGAGTTATCCACTCTCTTGCATTGACAAAGGCTGTTATCCAAGGAGAGATAACTTCATCCTTATCTGGGTAGTAGGCCCAGTTCCATTTGAAAATCGATCTTTCTATATGCGGCATCATCACGAGATGTCTGCCATCTGCGCTGCACATCATAGCCGTATTGTAAGCACTCCCATTAGGATTGGATGGGTACTTATCATAACCATATTTTGCGACGATATTATATTGATCTTCATCTTCTGGAAGAACAAATTTGCCTTCGCCGTGAGAAATCCATACCCCCAATCGGCTGCCCGCTAGTGAGGACAGCATAACGGAGTTGTTTTCTGTGATGTCGACGGAGGTGAAAGCGCTCTCGTGTTTGTGACTCTCGTTATAAGTCATCTTGCCATGCACTTTATGCTCTGGATTGATCAACTCTAACTCCATAAAGAGTTGACATCCATTACAGATGCCTACAGATAAGACATCTTCTCTAGCAAAGAAATTGTCAAGTGCTTTCTTGGCTTTTTCGTTATACATAAAGGCACCTGCCCAACCCTTGGCAGAACCTAGGACATCAGAATTAGAGAAGCCACCCACAGCACCTATAAACTGTACATCCTCTAAGTTTTCTCTTCCAGAGATAAGATCCGTCATATGTATATCCTTCACCTCAAAGCCAGCGAGATACATCGCATGTGCTAACTCTCTTTCTGAGTTGCTTCCTTTTTCTCTGATGACCGCCGCCCTCGGTCTTTTTCCATTGGGGATGACAGGTAGCAGGCCACTGTGCCCTTGGGGAAATTTGTAGGTTAATGGTTGGGTTTTATAATTGTCAAATCTCTCTTTTGCCCTTCCATTGCTAGACTGATGGGTGTCGAGAAGATAGGAAGTTTCGTACCAGTCGGTTCTTAGTTCTGCTACGTCCAGTTGTATCTTATCTGTTCCATTGGTGATAGCCAATGTCTGACACACTGAAGGTTGGCCTATCTTGATACATAAGATGTTTTTATTCCCAAATAGGTCCGTGAGATCAGCATTACTTTGGAGGATCAGACCAGCATTTTCTGACAGGAGCAATTTGACATTATCATCTTCTGCTAAGTCGGTCAAGTCCACTTGAGCTCCTAGATTCGTTTCTGCAAAGCACATCTCTAATAGGGTAGTCACCAGTCCTCCCGCTGATATGTCATGGCCTGCAGATATTTTGTTGTCGATAATGAGTTCTTGTAGTAGATTGAAAGTGTCAGCGAGTTTCTGCACATCGTGGACACCGGGTGCCTTTGATCCGATTTTATTTTTTGTCTGCGCAAATGATGAACCGCCCAGTGCATATCCACTCTCTGAGAGATTGATGTAGTAGAGGTCACCACCATTGGCTTTGAGTACAGGCTCTACGACTTTTGTAATGTCTTTGCAGTGTCCGACAGCTGAGATGACCACAGTACCTGGAGAGTAGACTTCTTTGTCGGGATACTTTTGCTTCATGGACAGGGAGTCTTTTCCAGTCGGTATGTTGATGCCTAGAGCAATAGCAAATGCAGAAATCTCTTCTACGGCTGCATAGAGTCTAGCATTTTCTCCTTCGTTCTTAGCAGGCCACATCCAGTTGGCAGAAAGCGCAACAGACTTCAGACCCTCTTCCAGTGGTGCCCACACCAAGTTGGTGAGTGCTTCAGTTATGGCCATACGGGCTCCACTCACAGGGTCCAGTAGACCGATGATAGGTGCATGGCCCATTGAGGTGGCGATACCTTGTACCGAATCATAATCTAGAGCCATCACGCCACAATTGTTAAGCGGTAGTTGCAGTGGTCCACAACATTGCTGCTTGGCGACTCGTCCGCCCACACATCTATCTACTTTGTTGGTGAGCCAGTCTTTGCAAGCGACTGCTTCTAGGCTCAATACTTCCTTGATGTAGTCTTTTAGTTGACGCTTATCGTAAGTTATAGGTTGATAATTGTGTGTTGTCGATTGGTCTTTAAGAATTGTCTGCGGAGAGCTACCAAACATATCTTCTAAAGCCAAGTCCATCGGCGTTTCTTCTTGAGACCCGATAAAAAAGCGCTGATCTCCAGTGACACTGCCGACTTCATATATCGGAGCCCTTTCTCTTTCAGCTATCTGCTTTATTTTGGCGAGATCCTTTTCTGATACGATCATCCCCATCCTCTCCTGAGATTCATTGCCGATCAATTCTCTAGCCGATAAGGTAGGGTCCCCTACTGGGAGTGCACGCAGTTCTATTTTTCCTCCTGTTTCTTCTACGAGTTCTGATAGGCAATTCAGATGACCACCTGCACCGTGGTCGTGGATAGAGACGATCGGATTGTCTGTACTCTCGACCATCGCTCTTATTGCATTGGCTGCACGCTTTTGCATTTCAGGATTGGATCGTTGTACAGCATTGAGTTCTAGACCTGTGCTAAACTCTCCACCCTCAGCAGAAGAGACAGCAGCCCCACCCATACCTATTCTATAGTTGTCGCCACCCATCAAGACGATCTTGTCTCCTTTCTTGGGTTTGTCTTTTTGGGCTTGGTCAGCTTTGCCATAGCCGATGCCCCCGGCCATCATAATAACTTTGTCATAGGCCAGCCAACGATTATCTTCCTTGTGCTCAAAGGTGAGGAGCGATCCATTGATGAGCGGTTGGCCAAATTTGTTACCAAAGTCAGAAGCACCATTAGACGCTTTGATAAGGATGTCGAGTGGTGTCTGGTAGAGCCATTCTCTTTCCTCTACTTTTTCTTCCCATGGTTTCCCTGCCTTGACACGAGAGTAAGGCGTCATATAGAGTGCCGTTCCTGCCAATGGGATAGACCCTCTTCCTCCTGCCAGCCTATCTCTAATCTCCCCGCCTGACCCAGTTGCGGCACCATTAAAGGCTTCTACTGTAGTAGGGAAATTGTGGGTTTCTGCTTTGAGTGAGATAACAGAGTCAAATCCTGTCTTCACATAGAGGTCTGCAATCTCTCCTGTTGCAGGTGCAAACTGTGTCACCTTAGGCCCTTCTATAAAGGCAACGTTATCTTTGTATGCGGAGACTATAGTGTTGGGGTTGGCCTTGGCAGTTTTCTTGATAAGCTGAAAAAGAGATTCGGATTTCTCTTCTCCATCGATGATAAATTGTCCATTGAATATTTTGTGTCGGCAGTGCTCACTATTGACTTGCGAAAATCCGAAAACCTCGGAATCTGTTAAGGGTCGACCAATTTTTTTAGAAACGCCTTCTAAGTAGTCCACCTCCTCTGCACTGAGTGCCAGCCCTTCTTTTAAGTTATAGGCATTGATATCTGAGATATTGACGACAGGTGCTGGTTCTATATTTATTTTAAACTGCTCTTGAGTCAATGCCTCAAATTTCTGAGAGACCATGGGATCATACGGGCTATCATCGGTGCAGTGCACATATCGCTCTATCCTCAGGATGCCTTCTAAGTCCATATTCTGAGTGATCTCTACAGCATTAGTGGACCAGGGAGTGATCATTGTGGCACGTGGTCCTATAAATGGACCTACTATTTCATTACGAGATATCTGGGGCTGATTCCCAAATAACCATTGTAGCTTGTGTATATCAGAGGTGGATAGTTCTCGTACTGTTTCAAGCACAAAAACAACTTTATCAGATTGGCCGAAAAATGTAAGCATATATATAAAGGCTAGAGCATTCTGGAAAGGTGCAAATTTCTATTTTTTGGTCCATAAAAGATAATCTCAGCTAGATTGTTCTGATATAAGACCATACCGCAGTAAATCGACATATTATGGTCAGAATATCGTACGTTTATTACTTGATTCAATCAAAATTTTTGGAATTCGATGTTTGATATTCATTTATTAGAGAATAGCCCTGATACGCCAACATTCTATAGGGTGCTGATAACTGTAATATTTGCTTTTTTTCTGTCTTCGTTGATTACCATTACCTATGAGTTGACGACCAAGAGTATCTATAAGAAAGCCCATTTTTTGCAGTCGTTGGCATTGATATCCATTGTTGCTGCGACCGTAATGCAAGCCATAGGGGATAGCTTGGCAAGAGGCTTGGGTATGCTCGGGGCGCTGTCCATAATCCGTTTTCGAACAGTCCTAGATGATCCTAGAAATATCTCTTTTATGTTTGCTTCATTGGCAGCAGGGATTTCTTGTGGAGTTTTTGGATTTTCTATAGCGCTTACAGGAACACTCGTTTTTTGCCTAGCAGCTATAATCTTACGTTTCTCGCCGTACAGCAATTCTAATGAGCTTATCGGCAGTCTTAAGTTGCAAGTGCCCAGGTCAGATACCCAAAGGAAATTAATAGAAAAGCGTCTTAAGACCCATTGCAAAAATTTCGAACTAGATCAGTTGAGATTTCTCAATCCTAAGACTGTGGAGACCCTTCAAGAGGACGGCATCACGGTCATAGAAAAAATTACTAGAGAAAATCTACAGGAGTTCACCTACCTTATCAGGTTGAGGCATAATGGCAGTATAACTGCGCTCAATAATGACTTAGCTCAATTAGAAGATCTAGAGTCGCTCAAGTTAAATTTCAAAAAGCAACCTACTAAGCTGTGAGTCGGTATTTCAATTTGTTTTATATCGTTTTAGTATTGTTGGCTATAGGGGCCATCTTGGTTCTGCCCGGTGCCAAGCAAGCCACCTCTTTATCCTTTTACGGCTTTGCAGAAAGTAACGAAACAGAAATTAATTATAATTATCCAGTTGTCGTAGAATCTATTTTAGTCACACCTGGCGAAGAAGTCAAAGAAGGACAGACCTTACTTAAAATTACGAGGATAAAGGCTAAAGAAGTTCTTTCAGATCAAGATTTCAAAATCAGTGAACTGCGCTCAGAAGCACAGATGTGGAAGGAGAAGAATCAAGATAAATTACGCGTAGAGCAAATCCAATTAGACAATGCCCTCGCAGCTATCGATGAAGAGGTGAGTCAAATTCAAAAGGAAATGGCTTACAAAAAATCTCTTGTAGAAGGCTTGAGTACGATAGAGAGTGCAGCAGTAGATTACAGTCCCTTAGAAGCAAAGATTTCTGAACTGAAAAACAAGAAGACCAGACTACGACAAGAATCCCAACTCAAAAGAGATGTCATTAATAAAGAATTGGCAATGGGTGATAATCCTTATATCCAAAAGATCAATAGACTGCAACAAGAGAAAGATTTTGAAATCAGCCAAGCTAAGCAAGACATTGTCGTCACGGCACCTATGGATGGGCTGATTGGCAATATCTATTGTAAGGCTGCTGAGCATATAACGTCTTATAAGACTTTGATGACTTTCTATGAGCCACATTCAGGCACTATAAAAGGATATGTGCATGAGGATTTGACCTTGCAAGTGGATATAGGATCTAAGTTTAAGGTCAGCTCCATCAAGGACCAATCGATAAGTTATACAGGGCAAGTCGTTGGCTTAGGTTCTAGAATTGTCGAGATTCCGATCAGGTTAAGGAAAAATCCTGACTTTAAGACTTATGGACGAGAAGTTGTCATTGAGATAGATAAGAACAATACCTTCCTTCAAAAAGAAAAAGTTGCAATCAGCTATGTGGAGGGTCTCTAATATAGTTCTATTTCTATGTTTGGTTCAGGGGCTCAGTGCGCAATCCTACAGTTCTGATGATTTTTTTCGTCAGTCACTGAGCCAACTGCATCAGTTGGAGATACTGACCTTGGATCCTGTCTCTTTTCCTTGGATAGAGGAAATAGAATTGAGGACCGAGACCAGAGATTTTGATCTGGATATGCAAGAGATTATGGTAAGGGTATCGCCAAGTACACCTCAGATTCGTAGAGCTCAGGCTGCTTTGTTGGCGCATTACAAATCTGAGCCAGATAAAGATAGTGCAGACCTATATGGAGATGTGGTCTTGAATCTGTATGGAGACTGGCTGAGTCTTTACTTTATAGAAAGAGAATTGGCGATTACGGATAGCTTACAACTTGTCTTAACTGATAGACAAAAAGTGTTAGCGAGACAGTTAGGTACACTCGATATTGATTTGAGAGAACTCGTGCGCTTGGAGACCGACCGCAACGATCTTTCACAAAAAGTCTTTGAATTGGAGTTAGAGAAAAAGGCCTTGGTCGAACGCTATGGTTTAGAAGTTACAGCGGTTTCTCATAGAGAACTCATTTCACTAGACGATATCAAAGCCAATCTTGTTAGTGCCGTAAGTTCTCAGACGGCGGCGAGTGATGGCAAGACGCAGTGGGAGAGAGAAGGTCTCAATAGGGAGTTGGCCTTGGAGGAGGCAGAACGGAAGAAGGTGATTGATTTTATCCAGTTCAAGTATCGTGGACCAAGTGCAGATTTGTTCAGAGAAAAGTATTCGCTGGGACTAGGATTTAGGTTGCCTACTTATGGAAATCGTAAGCTAAAAGTGGCTGAGTTGATGCACGAAAAAAGTATGTTGGATAAGGAGGTGGGGCTAGATATAGAAGAGCGTGCCAAGCAATTAGTTGAGGTGCGGTCTGATCTTGTATTGGAACTGACTAAAGCTGAACATTTTTTTGATCTAAAAAATCAAGAAAGAAAACACTTAGATGAGTTAGAAAATCTGATCAAAAATAAAGTTGGCTTTAATCCTCAGATAGTATTGCAGATAAAAGAACATCATCTAAAGGAAAGTCTAAAAAGCTTAGAATATCTCGAGGACATATATTTTGATTACCTTAAATTATTATCAGTGGACGGTCGTCTCAGTACTGTGCCCTTTGTCAATTATCTTAAAGCTTAAGGTTTTGTTGAAACGTCTAGTCAGCAAAATATTCAAGTCGGGGAGCAAGTTTCCTGCGGGGCATTTTCATAGCCCGCTGATAGATAAGACCGTATTAAATCAGGATCACTTATTTGAGTTGAAATCTACTTTTCCTGGTATCGATATGAATCTCGATGGACAGTTAGACTTTTTGAAGAAACTGGGTCGTCACTACAGAGATATAGACTTCCCTGATCAACCAGTAATTAACAAAAAGTATTATTTCGACAATCCCTATTTCTCTTACTCTGACGCGATAATCTATGCTGCAATTATAAGAGAGGTCTTGCCTAAAAACATCGTAGAAGTGGGTTCAGGTTATTCTACAGCTTGTGCTTTAGATACAATGGATGCTCTAGCGCATCAGTGCTCGGTGACTTGTATCGATCCTAACCCCGAACGATTGGAGTCATTGTTGTCGGCAGCTGAGGTGTCTCTTGTGGATATACAGGCCATGAATGTGCAGCAATCTTCTATAGAAGAGCTGGTCTATGGAATGCTATCCGGTGATATCCTCTTTATCGATTCTTCTCACATCTCCAAGGCTGGCTCTGATCTCAACTATCTGCTACACGAAATTCTACCTCTAGTGCCACGAGGCGTGTATGTTCACTTTCACGATGTATTTCACAGCTTTGAATACCCACGAGAATGGCTAGAAGAGGGTGTCGAGCTTAATGAGCAGTATATCTTACGTTCATTTTTACAGTTTAATGAGGCATTTGAGGTGATCTTATTGTCTGATTATATGGAAAAACACCATAGAACTTGGTATGAAGCGCATATGCCAGACTGCCTCAGACCGCACGAACGCCATTATGCTACACAGGAGCTCATTCCCCATATTACTGGCCAGAGTCTATGGATTAGGCGTACTTAAGTCTACTCCGAGTACTGAAATATGGACGATTGCTCCATATATGGCTAGATTTTGAAAGAAAAGCCGAATAAATATTACTTTTCTTTGTAAGATGTAGTGTATGTTATCTATTATTGGTGACACGTTTCAAAATATAGAATGAGTAAGCCCAAAGTCATCAAGGAATATGCTAAACTACCTCCCGAGCTTGTAGCCCAGGTCAAGATTCATTATCCTTATGGTTTTGAGAAAAAAATCATCTACTTCAAGAATAGAAAGAACAAGCTGATCAGCGCAGTACCCTTTGAAGGAGAGAAATTTTTCTATATGGTCAAAATGACCAAAGAGCAAGCCCAGAAGATTGTAATCGAAGATGACGATTTTGATGATAATGGGAGACTCAAGGATACGGCATTACCAGCATTAAATAAGGTTATAGAAGAAGCAGCTATCCAAGCAGAAAAGGAAAGAGCCGAACGAGAAGCTAGAGGCGAGCCTGAACCGACTTTCGTTATGCCTAAGAAAGCAGAAGAAAAGCCGGCCACCAAGAAAAAAGGTAAGAAAGCTGCCGCAAAAAAAACCACCGCAAAGAAACCTGCAAAAAAAGCTGCTGCCAAACCTGCTGCTAAGAAAAAAGCGGCGAAGCCTGCTGCCAAAAAAGAGACTAAGAAAAAGACTGCTTAGCGAAGAGTTTTGGTTTATGCTCTTTCCATAAGGTGATTTCCAATTTCGACCTTTCTTTACATTATCGACGATAAGGTATGATATTGACAGTATGCTTCCGCTTGGTCGAATCAATCAGCTGACTCTCTCCGTCGTAGTTTTTTGTTACAATAATATCTTCCAGATTAAAGGACGAGTGTTTAGAATGTTGATGACCACTCGACTTACTACTTTTTAAGGGCTGAGAGGCTAAGGGTAATTTCTTATATAAGTTTGTCGTTACGAGAACGAAGATTCTTCTACTCCGCTTTGCTCCAGTCTCAATGAAAAAGAGGGATGGCAGCTAGGATAACTGCCCACACTTTCCTCTTCCAAATGATTTTGAATCTTTAATCGAGTCCAAGCTCTATGCTTTTTGTTCCGTTATTTTACAGATCTCCACTACGGTGTCTACAGCTGCTTGCATTTCTTGTACCGTTGTCCATTCTAGTTTGGAATGTATACCATGTTGTCCAGAGAAGAGATTGGGGCAAGGGAGACCTTTATGTGAAAGCACGGCACCATCTGTACCCCCACGTATAGGACCTACGTTGATGGGGAGATTGAGATTCTTCATCGCTTCTAGTGCATAGTCGACGACGTGCATATTGTTTTCGATGACGTCTCGCATGTTGCGATATTGCTCTGTAGAGGTAATTTCAAAGGTAGAGTTGGGGTAGCTTTTGAGGACTTCTTCTGTGATGGACTTGAGCAAAGCTTCGTGCTCAGCCAACTTCGCGGTTTCGAAATCTCTAATAATAAATAGCAGTGTCGCTTCCTCCATTTTGCCTTCGACCTTGTAGGGATGGACAAAGCCTTCTTTTCCTGAAGTAGATTCTGGACTTAATGTATCTTTTGGTATGCGTGTGATAATCTCTGAGGCAATTTTAAGAGCACTTTCCATTTTGCCTTTGGCATAGCCAGGATGGGCACTCGCTCCAGTGATTTTTATTTCTAGTCCGTTAGCAGAGAAATTTTCATACTCAAAGTTGCCGATGTTGCCACTATCCAGTGTGTATCCAAAGTCTGCACCAATCTTGTCAAGGTCTGCATACTTGACGCCTCGGCCTATTTCTTCGTCGGTAGTAAAGAAGAGCTTGACTTCTCCATGCTTAATTTCGGGATTATTGACTAGTTGATAAGCAGCATCCATTATGCAAGCAACTCCTGACTTGTCATCTGCGCCGAGTAAGGTCAAGCCACTAGCCGTTATCACGTCGTGACCTATTTTATCTTTTAGTTCAGGAAACTTTGCTTCGGTAATGACTTGAGCAGTATCGTCTGGTAATACAATATCTCCCCCTTGATAGTTCTTGTGGACAATTGGTTTCACATTGGTTCCACTGGCATCATGGGCGGTATCTACGTGTGAGCAGAAAAATATTTTGGGGACATTATTTTTAGGGCTATTGGCAGGGATGCTTGCGTAGATATAACCTTCCTTAGATAGCTCATGCGTGATGCCCATTTCAGTTAGTTCCTTGCTCAGTACCTTGGATAGATCTATCTGCTTGGCTGTGGAGGGGATGCTATCAGAGTAGGGGTCCGCTTGTGTGTCTATCTTAACGTAAGTAAGGAATCTGTCTTTTACGGTATACATCGTCTAAATATTTAGCTTAAAGATACGCATTGTTAAAGCATTTCAAATCTGTATAAGTAGGTAAACCTCCTTTTGGTATTGTAGTAGCTGCTAATTAGATAAGGTAAGAATGCCCTTCTTTGGGTATGTGGAAATCTGATTCTGCGAGGCCTACTTTTTTTCTAGCTTCGGTCAGTTCGCGATTGGAGCGCGCGGGGTTGTCGTCTGCGAGCTTGAATGTGCCGAAGTGCATAGCCACACTTTTTTTAGACTGTAAGTCATAGTGTAGTTGTACGGATTCTTCAGGGGCTACGTGAATAGGAGACATAAACCATCGTGGTAAGTAGGCGCCTATAGGAATAAGACTCAGGTCAAAGGGTCCATATTGCTCACCGATTTTCTTGAAGATGGAACTGTATCCTGTATCACCGACAAAATTTATTTTATGGGAATCAGAGGCTATCATAAAGCCACACCAAAGTGAAGTGTTGCGATCACGGGTGCCTCTACTCGAAAAGTGATTGGCCGGTAGTGCCGTGTAAGTAAGTTTATTGATAATGGTGTTTTGATACCAATCAAGTTCTATGACGTCGCTATCAATCCAACCTTCTACGGTGACCTTATTGCCTAAGGAGGTAATAAAGGTGGGGTTGTATTTAGCTGCTAGCTTCTTGATGGTCTGCTTGTCCATATGGTCATAGTGATTGTGTGTCAGCAAGACGATATCTATAGTAGGCAACATATCGAAGGATAGGCCTGGGGGACGTTGCCGCTTAGGGCCCATAAACTGAAATGGACTGCACCGCTTAGACCAGATGGGATCCGTTAATATATTCTGACCTTTGTGTTGGATTAAGAAGGTAGAGTGATTGACAAAGGTGTATTGGATTTGATCTGGTTCAGGAATTTCGAGTGGCGATTGCCGTACTGATTGATCGAGATCTTTGGGCCACTTGTCAGGTTTCCGTTTAGTCATATAGGCCGCTACTCCATCAACACCTTTGGCGGAGACGCGGCTTGGATTAAGAAACCGACGCCCGTTAAAATTTGATGTTTTTTCACCTCTATGAGGTTGCGTGGAAAGTAGGCCACCTATAAGAATGACCAATAAGATAAAAACGAGAATGCCAGTAACAATGAGAAGGATAAATGTCATAGGCAATAATAAAAAAAATGGGCTTGTGAATTCACAAGCCCGCTATGTTATTCTCTTTATATGCTATTCTGGGAATCCGGCATCTATCCAAGCAGTTATCTTATCTATGTCACACTGGTCCAACTTGTCTCTTCCCCGTGGCATAGGACTGAAGCCGCTTTCTCGATTTATAGAAGGTAGAAAATTATTGAATTGTGCCGCAGCACTAGACTTTGTAAATCCATCGAGACTGAAGCCATTGGCCAAATCTGTGTCGTTATGACAACTTGTAGTAGCACAATTGCTGTCGAGGATTGCTGCTATGTCGTTATTGTAGGTAACACCTTCAGTTACACATTCTTCCACCATAGTTTCCTCCTCAGCTTCATCACTTCCGCAAGCCATTATCCCTATACTGATCGTCGCTATAAATAGTAAGTACTTTATATTCATATTTAAGTTTAAATTCATTTGAGTAGATCTACAATAGTATTACTCTATCATTTGACAAATGGTTGCTTTTAGTAGAATTATTTTACTCGTCTAATAAGACATTGAGGATCTCTGTTGCCGCTTCCGAAATTACAGTTCCGGGCCCAAATACGCCTAAAACCCCTGCATCAAACAGAAATTGATAGTCCTGAGGTGGAATAACACCGCCGACAATAGTCACGATATCGCCTCTCCCTAGATCGTTGAGACCTTGGATGACTTCAGGGACAAGCGTCTTATGTCCAGCTGCTAGTGAGGATATACCTAGGATGTGGACATCGTTCTCGGCGGCCTGTTGGACAGCCTCTTTAGGTGTCTGAAATAGAGGTCCTATATCTACATCAAAGCCCAAATCAGCAAAGCTTGTCGCAATAACCTTAGCACCTCTGTCGTGCCCATCTTGACCGAGTTTGGCAATAAGGATTCTAGGACGTCGCCCTCTGACCTCAGCAAATTTATCTGAAAGGGCTCTGGCTTTCTTAAATTTTTCGTTATCGGACATTTCATTCATATAAGCGCCTTGTATCGTTTTGTGCTTGGCTTTATACCTGCCAAAAGTTTCCTCCATTGCGTCAGATATCTCTCCGAGGGTGGCACGTGCTCTTGCAGCCTCTACTGCACAGCTTAGAAGATTCCCTTCTCCTGTTGCCGCACATTTTTTGAGCTTGTCCAAAGCACTGCTCACTTCAGCAGTGTTTCTATTTTTCTTTGTCTCATTGATGCGATTGACTTGCGAAGTTCTGACTGCGGAGTTGTCAACTTGCAGCACATCTATCTCTGCTTCGTCATCTGTCTTAAATACATTGACGCCGATGATTTGATCTTTGCCGCTATCTATGCGGGCTTGCTTCTTGGCTGCCGCTTCTTCTATTTTCATTTTTGGGTAGCCCTCTTCTATGGCTTTGGACATCCCGCCCATCTTTTCTATTTCTTCTATAGTCGTCCAAGCTTTTTCGGCTAGGGTAGCTGTCAGGCTTTCTATATAGTAAGAGCCACCCCAGGGATCGACAACTTTTGTTGCACCGATTTCTGTTTGCAGATATTTCTGAGTATCTCTAGCAATCTTTGCCGAGAAATCTGTCGGTAAGGCCAAGGCCTCATCTAGCGAGTTGGTATGGAGAGATTGTGTGCCGCCAAATACGGCAGCCATCGCTTCTATGGTGGTTCTTGCAATATTATTGAATGGATCCTGTGCAGTGAGACTCCAGCCAGATGTCTGGCAATGCGTCCGCAGTGCCATCGACTTAGGATTCTGTGGATCAAACTGCTTCACAATTTTGGCCCATAGAATTCTGGCCGCCCGCATCTTGGCAATTTCCATAAAGTGATTCATCCCGATGCCCCAAAAGAAGGAGAGTCTCGGCGCAAAATCATCTATACCCAACCCTGCAGCTATACCCGTCTTGATGTATTCTAATCCATCAGCTAGAGTAAAGGCGAGCTCTAAGTCTGCTGGCGCACCTGCCTCATGCATATGATAACCAGAGATAGAAATAGAATTAAACTTTGGAATATGCTGAGAAGTGTATTTAAAGATATCTCCGATAATACGCATCGATGCTGCTGGCGGGTAGATGTACGTATTCCGTACCATAAACTCCTTAAGGATATCATTTTGGATGGTGCCACTCAGTAAGGATTGCTCCACACCTTGCTCCTCTGCAGCGACAATAAAGAAAGCCATAATCGGAATCACGGCACCATTCATCGTCATACTGACAGACATCTTATCGAGCGGTATGCTGTCAAAAAGTAACTTCATATCTTCGACTGTATCGATAGCCACTCCAGCCATACCGACATCCCCTTTGACACGAGGGTGGTCAGAGTCATAGCCTCGGTGTGTGGCCAAGTCAAAAGCAACTGAGAGACCCTTCTGTCCAGCTGCCAAGTTTCTTCTATAGAAGGCATTGCTTTTTTCTGCGGTAGAGAATCCTGCATACTGTCTTATTGTCCAAGGTCGACCAGAGTACATAGAACTGTAGGGGCCACGCAGATAGGGAGGGAGGCCAGCGACATAGTTTTCTAGTCCTTTCAAGTCGCTTTTATTATAAGCAGTCTTGATGCCGATGCCTTCTGCTGTCTCGAAAGTTTTGTCGTAGGAGGCACTAACAGAGGCTGCGGTAGATTCATTACTTACAAGCTCGGCCAACTGTCTCGATAGACTTTCGATAAAGTAGCTCCCAGCTGCAGGATCTTTGACACGATGCATATAACTTTCCTGCCTCATCAGGTGAGAAATATTTCTCGAGATCCGTTGATTAAAATCTTGGTCGTCAGAACCGGAAGCTGGGATGGTTATCGTATCCGTTCCTCCGATGATGGCGGACATCGCTTGAGAAGTCAGTTTAATTTTATTGGTATTGCTATCCTCTACAAAAGCTGCTTGCGATAGTTCTGTATGGATGACGAGCGGATGGCTCTGTACGATGTTGTTGGCACTGAGTGCTTTTGCCCAGAGTATTTTGATCGCTCTGAGCTTGGCAATGTTTTCAAAATAGGAAATACCAATGGGTACTGAAATGGAAAGTTTTCTTAGGCCATCTGCGCCTAGGAGTTGGCCTAGTTTCAAAAAGCTAGTATAGTCAGCTTTTAAATAGTCTGTTGTGGAGGTTGCTTCTGAGCCTGGTTTTCCTTGGAAAGTTATTAGAGGGAATTCGTGTAGAGCGCCTATGATCGTTTTGAAATCGGCGGCTTGAATTGAATCGGTAACAGAAAGAGCGCCTTTGACGAGGGATGGGTTTTGTCCTTTTGTAGAGATGAGGCTCTGTAAGTTAGCTAAGACGGAGTTAACCTTCTCCGAGTGACAAGAAAAATGAAGACTCGCCCATTCTAGTTGTACTTGATCAAGTAGTGCTGTAAGGGTGTCTAATGATAATTCTCCTATGTCTCCCAGATCTATTCCTTCGGCACCCGCATTTAGAGCTGCGAGTAGGGTGGTGTTCGTTATTATAGGATCTCCTAGAGCGATGGGTTCTATGAGTCTCCAGTTGTTGGCTTCTTTGTGTGCATCTAATGGCGAGTGCTGTTGTGTATCGTCAGTAGGATGAAAGAAGGGTGTGTATTGGAGATTGTCAAAGGTCCAATTAAGCCCGTTAAGCGGTTTGCCCTTTAGGTCCTTGGTTGCCTTCTCTAGCCAGTCCGCCTTAGTGGGAAAGGGGAATTCTTTAAATAGCTCGCTCATAGGGCGAAGATACGAATACTAGGCCTTTCATAACAGTTACTCGATACTCATAAAGTAAAGTTGTAGAGGTGCTTATCTTGTCCTTAAAATGTATAGGATGAAGTATTGTATCACGTTATTATTGAGTCTTTTCAGTTGTGTTGTAGCCTTTGCCAATAATTATGAACCCGGAGATTCTCTTAATGTGGTTGCGATCAACGGACTTTCTCTGAGAGTAGAGCCCAACACAAAAAGTGAAAAGCTTCTCGTTATGCCAGCGGGAGAACGGATCTTAGTGCTCGATACGCTTACTCAAGGTAATCCTTTAGATACCATATTTGGATTTAGTGGAAAGTGGGTGCATGTGCAGTCATCTCAGGGTATTGTAGGGTATGTTTTTGATGCCTTTATTTCCACCTTACCTTTTGTAGAAAGCTATGTGCATACAGGTAATATGTCAGAGCCAGAAAAGGATATTAACTATGGGTATGGATTATCTCTGTATTTCAAAGATTATATAGAACAGAACTTTGAAATCAGTTGTGTAATAGAGTATGGCAATGGTTATGATGGGGAAGGCTCACAATCTATGAAACTTCATCAACTTCAGGATGAGCAATTAATGATCCAACACCAGTATTGGGAAGGCTCATCTGTAGAGGTGCAATTCAAGAAAGTGAGATTATCTGAACTCTATTATTTGGTTTATCAAATTGTGGGTGAGCAGAGTCATCTGGTTGATGATAATATCTTAAGAAATCCAACCTATGGCAGAAATAATTCTTGTGTTTTTCAATCTGGATATGGGTCTTTGGCTCGCGTCATTAAAACATCCGAAGATACTTTAAGTCTGTCTTTTGTGTTTCCTTGTTGTTAGGGTGGGTGTGGTGTTTTATATGGTGTTGCTTTGCAGATTTGGAATCAAGTGTCCCCTGGCACAAAAGAGGGGATAAGCCCAATTTAGATAGTCGAAGTTAGTATCTTTCATTTTGTATTCTAGTTTGGGTTTATAATACTTTAAAATTTTAGTGTACCTAATGTTTTCTATGGAGTTATGCAAACAGATAGTATTTATGATAGTTGTGCTTCTTTTGATGACAGCTTGCAGGAGTAACTCATTTGAAATGAAAAATAATATTAAAACTGAGAACTTGATAATCCCCAGTATATGTGCAAATAGACACGCTAGCTTAAGTCAAAAGTTTAATCCCCACCGTAATAATGACCTAGCGTGTTGTATCATAGATGGCGCTAGCAAGGGTGATGTAGAATGCGAAGATTTTATAATCGCACATATTTCTGAATACGATCCTCAGTTTTCTAATGGCTATTTATTTTGTAAGGAGACTAAGATGAGGGCTATTGTTTCAAAAAAAATTGCTGAAGCACAGTATAGA